>JAKAGH010000064.1 GCA_021817645.1 Deltaproteobacteria bacterium | reverse complement strand
TGCCTCCGGACAGTCTGGAAATCTGAGGGGGCTAATGGGGGCGGACCTTGATGGTGCCCCGAGCAACTATGATGCAGCTTCTGGTTTCGCGGCCATTTTTCTAATCTTCCGGTTAACTAAAGCCGATGATAAAGCAGGAAAACTACATGCTCGCCCTGGCATGATACCCATAATTCAAAAAACTTATGGCCCAACCGCCCGGAACCCGCAAAACCTCCAAAAATGGGGGCAATAGCCTCTTTGCGCCTTTGAGCGTTTTGGTGGTCGATGATATGCCCGGTATTCGCCGCATGCTGCGGCAGATGCTGGTGCTTTTAGGGTTTGGCGGCCTGATCGGCGAAGCCAACGACGGGGTGGAAGCCTGGGAAACCCTGCAAATTATCCCTTATGACGTAATAATCTGCGACATCAACATGCCCCGGATGAACGGTCTGGAGCTGCTGCGGCTGCTGCGCTCCACTCATCGTTATGAGACCACCCCGTTTCTGATGATCACCGGCGAGGTCTCCGAGGAAATCGTGGCCGTGGCCGCGGAAAGCGAAGTGGACAGCTACCTTCTCAAACCCTTTCAGACTGCTTCCCTGGAGAACCGCCTCAGCGAAATCATCAGAAAGAAGCTGCAACCCAGCGGGGGCGAGGCGATTTTCCTGCAGGCTCAGAAACTCAAGTTGTCCGGCCGTATCGAGGACGCCCTGCGCCTGCTGGAAAAGCTCACTAAACCCCCGTATAAAAAACAGGCCAAGACCTTTAACCTGGCAGGTGAGTGTGTCCAGATCCTGGGGGATCATCTCCAGGCCGAGGAGTATTACACGCAGGCTTTGGAAGCCAATCCCAAGTATCTGAAGACTTATCAAAATCTGGCCGCACTGCTGGAAAGCAAGGGCAGCCTGGAGGAAGCCCGCCGATACCTGGAGCAGGCCCAGGCGTTAAGTCCTTTAAATACGGAACGCCTCTATCATCTCGGTAAGCTTTGCCTGCAAAGCGGCAATCAGGATCTGGCCCAGACCTATTTTCATCAATGCCTGAAAGGCGGTCACAGTTTTTCCAACTCCCAGCTCCAGGAAGCCGCAGAAACTTTCCTGCAAGCCGGTTTGTCGGCGGATGCCGAAAAGCTATTTTCCCAATCCCTGAAGGAAGACCCAAAGAACATTCATCTTTATAACCGGCTGGGTATCGCCCTGCGGCAGCAGCAGAAACACCGGGAGGCACTGGATTGCTACGATAAGGCTTTGAAGGTGGATCCTAATAACGAAAAGATTTACTACAATCTGGGTATTCTTTTTTTTGATCTCGGGGAAAAGCAAAAGTCCCTGGATGCCTTTCATAAGGCCTTGAAAATACGTCCTAATTTTCCAGAAGCCCGGGATTTTGTCAAGCAAAACTTTCCCGATCAGCATGCCTGAATATTGGCGCCCGGGACGATAATTCCTCGGAGGGCTTCTCGCCTGCTCAACTTACCCTGCCAGGCTGCCCCAGGGTGGGCGCGGCCCGCCGCCCCGGGCCGGAGGCCTTGCCCGGCCCGTACCGCCGAGTCAACTCCGAGATTCAACTTGATTTTCCCCCCTAGACAGCGTAAATTAATATTAATAAACTAGCATATATGGCCTTTGGCCCTCCAAAGGCAAGGTTGAGAATGAATAATCGTTTAAGTCCCTTTTATAAGAACATTGCCCTGTGGTTGCTCATCACCCTGGTCATGATCTTCCTGTTCAATTATTTTAACAGCAGCGAGCATGCCCGGGCGCGAGCCACCATTACCTACAGCCAGTTCCTGGAGCTGGTGAAGGCGGGAAAGGTTAGCCGGGTGACGCTCCAGGGTGAGGAGATCTCCGGGGAGCAGGCGGACGGCAAGGCCTTCAAGAGCTATTCTCCCTCAGATCCTGACCTGGTGAAGCTGCTTCAGGCCAAGAAAGTGGAGATCACCGCCAGACCCAAGGATGATTCCCCCTGGTACACCACCCTGCTGATCTCCTGGCTGCCCATGCTGGTCCTGGTGGGTATCTGGATCTTCTTCATGCGGCAGATGCAGTCCGGCGGCGGTAAGGCCATGTCTTTCGGCAAAAGCCGGGCCCGTCTGATGACGGAGAGCACCATCAAGATTACTTTTAATGATGTGGCCGGCATCGAGGAAGCCAAGGAAGAGACCGCGGAGATTATCGAGTTCCTCAAGGACCCCAAGAGGTTCACCCGCCTGGGGGGCCGCATCCCCAAAGGCGTCCTCCTGGTGGGTGCGCCGGGCACGGGTAAGACCCTGTTGGCCCGGGCCATCGCCGGTGAGGCCGGGGTGCCCTTTTTCAGCATCAGCGGCTCGGATTTCGTGGAAATGTTCGTGGGCGTCGGCGCCGCCCGGGTGCGGGACCTGTTTATTCAGGGGAAGAAGAGCGCGCCTTGCATCATCTTCATCGACGAAATCGACGCGGTGGGCCGCCACCGGGGCGCAGGTCTGGGCGGCGGCCACGATGAACGCGAGCAAACCCTGAACCAACTCCTGGTGGAGATGGATGGTTTCGAGGCCAATGAAGGGGTCATTCTCATTGCCGCCACCAACCGTCCCGATGTCCTGGACCCGGCGCTGCTCCGGCCTGGCCGCTTTGACCGCCAGGTGGTGGTCCCCGTCCCTGACCTGAAAGGCCGGGAAGCCATCCTCAGGGTGCACACCCGCCGCACGCCTGTGGCCGAGAGCGTGGATCTCTCCATCCTGGCCCGCAGTACCCCCGGTTTTTCCGGGGCCGATCTGGAAAACCTGGTCAACGAAGCCGCCTTGTTAGCCGCCCGGGGCAACAAGGAACTGATCACCATGGAGGATTTCGAACAGGCCAAAGACAAGGTCCTGATGGGCTCCGAACGGAAGAGCCTGATCTTGAGCGAAAAGGAACGCTGCAACACCGCGTACCATGAAGCCGGCCATACCCTGGTGGCCAGACTCGTGCCGGGCACCGACCCCATCCACAAGGTGACCATCATTCCCCGGGGGCGGGCCTTGGGCCTCACCCAGCAGCTGCCCCTGGACGAAAGGCATACCTATCCCAAGGAATACCTGGTCGCTACCCTTACCGTCCTCCTGGGGGGCCGGGCTGCGGAAGAGATGGTGTTCCAGCATTACACCACGGGCGCGGGCAACGACCTGGAGCGGGCCACTGATTTGGCCCGGAAAATGGTGTGCAACTGGGGCATGAGCGATGAGCTGGGGCCGGTCACCTTCGGCAAAAGGGAAGAGCATATCTTCCTGGGCCGGGAGTTCGCCCAGGCCAAGGATTTCAGCGAGGAGACGGCCCGCGTCATTGACTCGGCCATCAAGAACCTGGTCATGAGCGCGTACGAGCGCGCCCTGGACCTGCTTACCAGCCATCGCGCCGAGCTTCAGGCCCTGGCCCAGACCCTGCTGGCCAAAGAGACCCTGGACGGCGCGGAGATCGACAAAATTCTGGCCTCCTTTAAAGAACCCAGCACCGATACGGAGCCCCAGGACTCCGCCGTTGACCTGTCCCTAAGTCTCCAACAGGCGTAAGCATGACGCGCGCTCCTCAAGCCTTCCGGAGTCTGGAGAGCGGAGAGCGCCGCGCCGCCTGGACCAGCCTGCTTCAAACTTCACGCCCCTTGATCATGGGGGTGGTGAACATCACCCCGGATTCCTTCTCCGACGGGGGCCGTTTTTTCGACCACCAGGCGGCCCTGGATCAGGCCCGGGCCCTGGCCGCAGCCGGGGCCGATATCCTGGATATCGGCGGCGAATCCACCCGTCCCGCAGCCGACCCCGTGCCTTTGGAGGAAGAGCTGCGCCGGGTGGTCCCGGTTATTGAAGCCCTGAGCCGGGAGCTGGACCTGCCCATCTCCATCGACACCTACAAAGCCCCGGTGGCCCGGGCGGCCCTGGAAGCCGGAGCCTTTCTGATCAACGATATCAGCGCCTTGCGCTTCGATCCGGAAATGGCCCCCCTGGCCGCGGCGCATCAGGCCCCGGTGGTCTTGATGCATATGCAGGGCACTCCCCAGGATATGCAGGTCCGCCCCCGTTACGGCGATCTCTTGGGAGAGATCAAGACCTTTTTTCAGGAACGCCTGGAGTATGCGCTCTCCCAAGGTATCCCCCGGGAACTGGTGATCCTGGACCCCGGCATCGGCTTCGGCAAAACCTGGCGGCACAATCTGGAGATCATCAACCATCTGGACGCGTTTTTGGATCTGGAATGTCCGCTGCTGGTGGGTCCCTCCCGCAAGGCTTTCATCGGCCAGATCTTGGGCCTGCCCAACGGCGAGGTCCGGGACATCGGCACCCTGGCGGCCCTGGGAGTGGCGGTGCTTAAGGGCGCCCGCCTGATCCGCACTCATAATGCCGCCTATGCCCGACAGTTCCTCGCGGTGCTGGAAGCCATCCGCCGCGGCGAGCTGCCCGGCGACGTTTCTTTACCTGCGGGTTAACCATGTGGCCCAATTTTTCCCAATTGCGCTGGCAGGATGCCGCGGATATCATCCTGGTGGCCATCATCATCTACCAGGTCCTCCTTTTTCTCAAGGGCACCCAGGCCATCCAGGTATTGGCGGGCATGTTCCTCCTCTTCCTGGTCTATCTCGGGGCCAAGAGGCTGGAATTATTCACCCTGGAATGGCTCCTGGACGGGGTGGTCAAGAGCTTTCTCCTCATCGTCATCATTCTCTTCCAGGCCGACATCCGCCGGGTTCTCAGCCGCATGGGCCGCAGGGCCTTAGCTACTGCCGATTCTTCCGAACCGCTGATTGTGGAGGAGATTTGCGACGCGGTGGAGAGCCTGGCGACCCAACGCATTGGCGCTCTTATCATTCTGGAGCGCCAGATCGGGCTGTCCAATTATCTGGAAGGGGCCGTGAAACTGGACGCCCTGGTCACCAAGGAACTGCTGGTCTCCCTGTTCTGGCCTCACAGCCCTACCCATGATGGTGCGGTGATTATTCAGGGGGACCGGGTGGTGGCTGCCGGATGTTTGCTGCCCCTGTCTCCCAGCACGGATTTGGACCCATCCCTGGGCACCCGCCATCGGGCCGCGGTGGGGATCACGGAACATAGCGACGCCTTGGCCCTGGTGGTCTCCGAGACCTTTGGCCAAATATCCCTGGCCCGGAGCGGGAAGCTCCTCCGCAATCTGTCGCGCCTGCAACTGCGGCAGACCCTGAAAGATATCGTGGAACCTTCTACGAATAAAAAAGGCACGTGGATTGAAAGACTTGGTCGGCTCTTTTGGGCGCCATAAGGGCTTAAAACTCCTGTCCCTGCTGCTGGCGGTGGCTTTGTGGCTCACTGTCGGCGTGGAAGAGCCCACCGAAACCACCTTGAGCATGTCCCTGGAACTGGTCAATTTGCCGGCGGGGATGATGATCATCAGCGAGATTCCCTCTTCCCTCCAGGTCCGGGTCATGGGTCCGGGGAGCGCGGTCCGGAAACTCACCCAGACCCGTCTGGCCCAGACCATTGACCTTACCGGATTTAAAAGAGGCCGCCACGCTCTCCCCCTGGGCCCCAAGAATTTCAACTTCCCCCGGGGGGTGCAAGTCACCCGGGTGCAGCCCAATCCCCTGACCATTACTCTGGCCCCGACTACGGTCAGAACCCTGAAAATACAGCCCATCGTGGAAGGCAAGCCGCCGGATGGTTATGAGATCGTCAGCGTGAAGGTCCGGCCCCCCCAAATCAGCGTCAAAGGCCCCTACGCGGAGATGGCCGATCTGAAGTCCCTTTCCACCATTCCCCTGGAGGTGAGCCATCTCACGGCTGCCGCGACTCTGGCTGCGGAGTTGGATTTTAAGAATCTGCACCTGGCGCTGCAGGATCAGTCCCCCATTCTGGTGGACGTTAATGTGGAGCCCAAGAGAATTACCCGTACCTTCTCCGGGGTGGGGGTGGCGGCCCATCCCCTGAAGGCCCGTTTGAGCCCCTCCCAGGTAACCCTCACCCTGCAGGGGCCCATGCTGCAACTAAAAGACCTCAACCCCGGCGATCTGAAGGCCATGGTGAACACTGATAACCTGCCCCCCGGCCGCCATCGTTTGCATGTTGCCATTAACCTGCCGCCCGGAATAACTCTGGGGCGTGTCCAGCCCGGCGCCGTCACCGCCTGGATCGAGAAATCGCCGTGAACCGGGGGCTCCAACCCTTGCCCTTTAGTGTTCCTCGTGCTAAAAACAACCGATGCATTCCCTAACCGCAATTTTGCTGGGGGTAGTTCAGGGCATCACCGAGTTTTTGCCTATCTCCAGCTCCGGCCATCTGGCCCTCCTGGAACACTACCTACACGTAGCCGGAGGCGGCCTGAGTTTCGACATTCTCTTGCACCTGGGCACGCTGGCGGCCCTGGTGGCCTATTTTTACCGGGACTGGCTGGCCATGGGCCGCGCCCTGCTGCGGCCTACCCCGCAAAATCAGGGAGAACGGTATCTCTTCCTGTACCTGGTGGTGGCCACCATCCCCGGGGCCCTGGCCGGGGTGTTGCTGGAACACAAGGCGGAAACCCTTTTCCGGACGCCCGTTCACATTGCTTGGCTCATGGGCTCCGTGGGGCTTCTCCTGCTACTGGGGGAAAAAGTGGCCCGCCATCACCGGGGGTTTTCCCGCTTCACTATCTTTGACGCCGTGCTCATCGGCCTGTCCCAGGGGCTGGCGGTGATGCCCGGGGTCTCCCGGAGCGGCATCACCATGACCTGCGCCCTCTTTCTGGGCTTCACTCGGGAAGCGTCGGCCCGCTTTTCCTTTCTCATGGCCACCCCCATCATTGCCGGTGCGGGTGTGCACCACCTCCCCAAATGGCTCAAGGCCCCCCCGGATGATCTGTCCCTCACCGCCGCAGCCCTGGGCCTCTTGGCCTCAATGATTGCCAGCTATCTCACCATCAAATACCTGCTCAGCTTCTTGCAGCGGCACACCTTTAAGCCCTTTGCTTTCTACCGCCTGGCCGTGGCTGCTCTGGTCCTGGGCGTCAGTCTGCTTTACCCGTCCTTTTAACCCCGGAGGTGGCTGTGAAAGATAGAGGCTGCACCCCGTTTCCCCAACTCCCTGAGAAAATTAGGGGATGGTGGGGCAGGGTCCCGCGGTCCCTGCACCCTCTTTCAACCAGGGCCTGCGGCAAATTCCTTGACATCTTTCTCCGCGCATGTTAACGAAACCGAATAAAATCTAATAACTTAACCTCAACCTGCGACGGCCGCTGGAAACCCGGAAAAGTCCTAAAAGCCGTCCCCTGCGCGTTCCTTATCAGTTGCTGCCGGCCTTGCGGTCCAGGCTCGAGAAGGAGATAATCAATTGCAGGACCGTCGCCATTAACTCATTAAAGGACGAGGCCCATGGAGCCCACAAAGGATCAGGACCAGGCATCCAAGACGCCGGCTGCAGAAGACGATGTTATTGATTTAACAGATATTCTGGAAGAGGGCGCCAGTGAAACAGTGATAGAAATCTCCTCGAAAATGGAGGAACTGGATTCCCTTGATCTCAAGTCCTTGCTCTCCCAGGAGGTCGAGGCCGAGCCCCCCCCAGAGCCTGCCGACACGGCCTCGGGAAAAAAGGAAGAATCCCTGGAGGATCTCCTTTATTCCCTGAAAGAGGAGCCGGGGGAGCCGGCCGCGGGCCCTGGTCCCGAAATCCCCTTTGAGCCGATCCCGGAGCCCCCGGAGCAGGTGCCTCTGCCGGAGGTGGAGGTCCCCCCGCCCCCGGCGGCCGCGGCGCTCTCCGAGGCAGAGGTGCAGCAGCAGGTGCAGGCCAGCCTCAGTGAAGAGCGCCTCCTGGAAATCGTTCGGGAGATGGTGCGGGAGACGGTGGAGCAGATTTGCCGGGAGCTTTTTCCAGCAGTGGCGTCCCAGGTGGTGGACCAGGAGATCGCGGCCTTGAAAAGGAGACTCGAAGAAGAAGAGACTTAATCAGAGCTTAAAGGCTCACTCTTACCGGTGTTAATGATGGCCGGAAACGGCAAGGTGGTCAGCCTTGCCGTTTCCGGCCAAAAATATAGAGGTAATGTAACAGGGTTATGCCCAAGTAAGGCCTCTGCGAAAGTCCCATCATCAGTCATTCTAATGAAGCTTCTCTTTATTCAGAATGACAGCTTGGTATCAACGCCTTGCTAGTGACTTAACCTCAGGCTCTTTTAATCTTTTAACCGAAAACCGAAAACTGAAAACCGGAAACTGAATAAAATGGCGGAAATTCTGGACAAAGTCTACGATCCCCAAAAGATCGAAACCAAATGGTATGCTTATTGGGAGAATTCCGGGTTGTTCCACGCCCGGGCCGACGGGGCCAAACCTTCCTACTGCATCGTCATCCCTCCTCCAAACGTCACCGGCTCCCTGCACATGGGCCACGCTCTGAACAATACCCTCCAGGACATCCTCGTCCGCTGGAAACGCATGCAAGGGTATGACGCCCTGTGGATGCCGGGCACGGACCACGCGGGCATCGCCACCCAGAACGTGGTGGAGCGGATGCTCGCCGCAGAAGGCGTCAACCGGCATTCTCTCGGCCGGGAGGCCTTCATCGAGCGGGTCTGGAAGTGGAGGGCGGAATCCGGCGGGACCATCATCAATCAGCTCAAACGCCTGGGCTGCTCCTGCGACTGGGGCCGGGAGCGCTTCACCATGGACGAAGGGCTCTCCCGGGCGGTCCGGGAAGTCTTCGTCCGCCTTTACGAAGAAGGTTTGATCTACAAAGACGACTACATCATCAATTGGTGCCCCCGCTGCCGCACCGCCCTGGCCGATCTGGAGGTGGAACACGACCCCCACGAGGGCTACCTCTATTACATCAAGTATAATCTGGTGGGCCGGGAAGGTGCCATCACCGTGGCCACCACCCGTCCGGAGACCTTGCTGGGGGATACCGCGGTGGCGGTCAACCCCGCGGATAAACGCTTTAAAGCCTTTCACGGCGCCACCCTGCGCCTCCCGGTTTTGGGGCGGGAGATCCCGCTGATCACCGATTCTTACGTCTCCATGGAGTTCGGCACCGGCGCTTTGAAGATCACTCCGGCCCATGACCTCAATGACTTTGAGGTGGCCCGGCGCCATGGCCTCCTCGCGATCAAGGTTATTGACGAGGAAGGCCTGATGACCGCGGAGGCCGGCAAATACCGGGGCATGGACCGCTTCGGCTGCCGGGAGAAGATCGTCAAGGACCTGAAAAGCGACGGCCTCCTGGAAAAGAGGGAGCGCTACCATGTGCCCGTGGGCCATTGCTATCGCTGCCGCACCGTGGTGGAGCCCCTGATCTCCAAGCAGTGGTTCGTGGCCGTCAAGACCCTGGCCGAGTCTGCCATGCAGGCGGTGCAGGACGGCCGCACCAAGCTCATCCCCGCCAACTGGGAGAAAAGCTACTTTGATTGGATGACCAACATCCGGGATTGGTGCATCTCCCGGCAGATCTGGTGGGGCCACCGCATCCCCGCCTGGACCTGCAAAGATTGCGGTGAGGTCATCGTCACCCGGGAAGACCCGGATAAATGCCCGAAGTGCGGCGGCGCCAATTTAGCTCAGGAAACCGACGTCCTGGACACCTGGTTTTCTTCGGCCCTGTGGCCCTTCTCCACCCTGGGTTGGCCGGATCAGACCCCGGAATTGAAACTCTTTTATCCCACCTCCGTCCTGGTCACCGCGTTTGACATCCTCTTTTTCTGGGTGGCCCGGATGATGATGATGGGCCTGCACTTCATGGAGCAGGTGCCCTTCCATGAGATCTATATCCACGCCCTGGTTCGGGACCCGGAAGGCCAGAAGATGAGCAAGTCCAAGGGCAACGTCATCGACCCCCTGGACCTCATGGACCAGTACGGCACGGACGCGTTCCGCTTCTCCCTGGCTGCGTTCGCGGCCATGGGCCGGGACGTCCGCCTTTCGGAAGAACGCATCGCCGGGTACCGCAATTTCGCCAACAAGGTGTGGAACGCGGCCCGTTTCACCCTCATGAACCTGGAGGACTTTGACCCGGCCGCGTCCGCCGCGGACCGCTCCCTGACCGTGGTGGAAGCCTGGCTTCTCAGCCGCTTGCAGCAGGTGGCCCAGGAGGCCGCGGCCCACCTGGACGCCTATGACTTCGACCAGGCCGCCAACGTCCTCTACCAGTTCATCTGGCACGAATTCTGCGACTGGTACCTGGAACTCATCAAGCCCCAGCTCAACGACAAAGAAGACGCCCCGGCCCGCCGCCATTGCCAGGAAGTCCTGCTTAACGTGTTGAGCGCCATTTTAAGGCTGCTCCACCCCTTCATGCCCTTCATTACCGAAGAGATCTACCAGAAGCTCCCCGGCGTCACCGGCAGCATCATGGCCGCGGCTTATCCCCGGGAGGATAAAACCCTGGTCAATGCCCCGGCCGAAGCCGAAATGGGCCTGGTGATGGAGGCCATCACCGCCATCCGCAACCTCCGGGGGGAGATGAACGTGCCCCCCGCATCCCAGGTGGAGGTCTTCCTGCGCAGCGCTGACGCGGGCTCTCTGGCCGCGCTGGAACGCCACCGCCAGGCCGTCATGCTCCTGGCCCGGGTCAAGGAATTGCACAGCCAGACCGACGCCCTGCCCGCGGCCGCGGCCAAGGCCGTGGTGGAGCAGGTGGAAATCTTCATGCCCCTGGCCGGCATCATCGACTTCGCCGAAGAAGACCGCCGCCTGGCCAAGGAAATGGAAAAAATCGGCAAGGAACTGGCCCAGGCCCAACGCAAAATGTCCAACGAGGACTTCCTGGCCAAAGCGCCCGAGGAAGTGGTCAATAAAGAAAAAGAACGGCTAAACTCCTGGAGCGAAAAACTCGCCAAACTCAAAACCCACCGGGAACGCATCAAGGAACTGATGGGGTAGGGCAGAGAAGAAAAGATTTTGGGGGAGGGCCGGGGGACCTGAGGTCCCCAGGCCTCCCCCAAACACCCAGCCCCCCTCCGCATAATACTATAAGTCATTTCAAAACCTCAAATGCCACTGCCTTGTCATTCTGAGCGCAGCGAAGAATCTCGTATTTGCGCAGCCTCGAGATCCTTCACTGCGTTCAGGATGACAGAAAAAGAGGTTCTGAAATGGCTTATTCCTCTGCGAAAGCCCCCCGATTTGTCATTCTGAGGGAGCGCAGCGACCGAAGAATCTAGATCTGGAGACAGCTAAAGGCTAGGCTAACCGGGTTGGTTCTTCGAACTCTAGATTCTTCACTGCGCTGCGCGCCGTTCAGAATGACAGAAGAAAGAGTTGATCAAAGGTGGCGGGCTGGGAGGGGCGCCCTCTGAGAGCAAGGCCGCTGTCTTTGCTGTAAATCTCCCTGTAAACTTACCAAAACTACCCGATAAATTTCCCTTTTTTTGGATCATTAATTGCTTATGTTTTCCCGCCTCCCAACCGATGAATGAACAACGGCTGGAACCAAAACTGCCAGCCGGGGTATCAAGGCAATTATCCGCACTCCCATGCCGGCCCTCAAGGATGAGCCGGGAGTGCCGGGAACCAGGCCGGAAGCTTCTCTCTGTGCGCAATGCTCAAGCGGTGGAGTTAGCGCAGGCTCGCCCCTGCGCTCCCCTGCGCCTCTTACAAGAAAAGGAGCTCACGGATGAGCCTGGTTATCAATCACAATCTCATGGCTATGAATGCCGCCCGCTCCCTGAACATCTCCTACGGGCGGCTCTCCACCTCGGTGCAGCGCCTCTCCTCCGGCCTCCGCATCAATTCCGCCCAGGACGACGCCGCGGGCCTGGCGGTCCGGGAAATG
>JAKAGH010000405.1 GCA_021817645.1 Deltaproteobacteria bacterium | reverse complement strand
TCTTCGTCCGGCGGCAATTCGGCCAGATGCGTTATTGGCTGATTGCCATCATCACCGGCATTTTTAAAAATATCGCGGATGAATTTCACCGCCGGGTGGCCGCGGCCTATGAGGATAAGCAAATGGCCCAAAGTGGTGATGTGGATTTAATCCAGGAATATTTAGAAGAAATAGACAAAATGTGATATGGATTTACTTTTTAAGGGGAGAACGGTTTTGAGGACGGATTACGTTGACCGCGAATTGGACCAGTTCATTGCCGCCCGGGTGATGGAGCATAAGGGCACCCTCGCGTATACCGCCGACATCACCCTCGCCTGGCAAGTAGTGGAAAAGATGACACGCAAGTTTTATTGTGAGTTGAAACTCGATATGTTTGTAGGGGTCTCCGGAGAACACTGGGTAGTTTCGTTCTACAGCCCCCGCAAATGCAAAAGATATGAAAGCCGGGGCAAAACCGCGGCCCTGGCCATCTGCCGCGCCGCCAAAGAGGCCTTCCTGGATCTGACGGGCGGCTGATGCGCCATCTGCTGTAACCCCAAAAGGATTAACCACAGAGACACAAAGAGCACAGAGAATCACAGAGTTAATTATTAAGGCTTTGGCGCCAAGGCGCCAAAGCCTTATTTTTTTCCTCTGTGTAACTCTGTGTCCTCTGTGCCTCTGTGGTTAATCTTTACTTTTTTTTAAACGTAGCTCTGGTATTGGGGCTCATACATCTGGGCTTTGATGAAGGCCAGGAGATCATCGGGCCGCGGCCTGGCAGCCAGGTCGCGCTGATAGGCCACTTCCGCCACTGCCAGGGCAATGGCCGCGGACACCTCCCTAATTTTGGTCAGAGACGGGAACAGGCTCCCCTGCGCCAGATCGTCTGCGGACACGGCCGCGGCCAGGGTCTTGGCGGCCACAAAGAACATCTCCGGCGTAACCCGCCGGGCCTGGCTGGCAATCACGCCCAGACCGACCCCGGGAAAGATGTAGACGTTGTTCCCCTGAGCGGGCACCAGTTTCTTGCCTTGAAAGACCACGGGGTCAAAAGGGCTGCCGCTGGTATAGAGAGCCCGTCCTTCCGTCCAGGTGTAGGCCTCTGCCGCGGTGCATTCGGTGTTGGAGGTGGGATTCGACAGGGAAAAGACCAGGGGCCGCTCATTAATCCTGGCCATGGTCTCCAGGATGGGTTGGGTGAACATCCGGGGTTTGCCGCAAACGCCGATGATGGCCGTGGGTTTCAAGGTTTCCACCGCGGTCAGAAAATCCGGCAGGAACTCAAAAGCATGGGCATAGTCGAGTTTGTGGCCGGTCAGGTCGCTCCGGTCCTTCACCACCAGGCCCCGGGAATCCACGAACCAGCAGCGCGCCCGGGCTTCCTCAACCGTTAAGCCCTCTGCCATCAGCGCAGAGACCATCAAGTCTCCGGTGCCCAACCCGGCCTCGCCCGCGCCCAGGAAGAGAAACTTCTGGTCCCGCAGCCGGCCGCCGGTGACCCGCAGCGCCGAGTAAATCCCGGCCACGGTCACCGCCGCGGTGCCCTGGATGTCGTCATTGAAGCAGCAGATGCGCTGCCGGTATCTCTCCAGCAATCGAAACGCGTTCTTATTGGCAAAATCCTCAAATTGCACCAGGGCCCGGGGAAAGACTTCTTCCACTGCGACGATGAATTCCTCCACAAAATCGTCGAAGGCCGCGCCTCTCAGCCGCCGTTGCTTCAAGCCGATATACAAAGGATCGTTCAGCAGGTCCTCGTTTTCCGTGCCCACGTCCAGGGTGACCGGCAGGCTGAGGGAATGATGAATGCCCGCACAGGCAGTGTAAAGGGCCAGTTTGCCCACGGGGATGCCCATACCGTCCGCGCCCAGGTCCCCCAAGCCGAGGATGCGTTCTCCATCGGTGACGACTATGATGCTGATGTCCTTGTACGGCCAGTTCCGGAGCAGTTCCGGCATCCGCCCCCGGTCTTTGGCGGAGATGAATATGCCCCGGGGCCGGCGGAAGATATGGCCATACTCCAGACAGGCCTGACCCACCGTGGGCGTATAAATGATGGGCATCATCTCTTCGATGTAATCGGTGACTATCCGGTAAAACAGGGTCTTATTGCGGTCCTGGAGGGAAATCATAAAGATGTATTTTTCGATGTCGTTGGGTTTGCGGCGGAAATTCTCCAGCACCCGCAACACTTGATTTTCCATGTCGTGGACCTTGGGCGGCAAAAGACCCCGCAACCCCAGGACCTCTCGCTCTTTGTCCGAGAAAGCCGTGCCCTTATTGAAGGCCGGGTCCCGAATCAAACCCACGCCGGTGGGGAAGCCCAGCATCCGGGTCATGATGGTCTCCCGGGCATCGCCATACCGGCTGTCCTTGAGAACCGCCACCATATTCACCAAATCTATCAGCCTGGACACGGCATCCAGGTCCATCATTTCCCGGCTGATACGAATAACCGTATCTTTTTCTTCAAAATTCACGCGATACATGCCTGTTTACCTCAGATCTAGGATTCGTCCGGCTGACCCGCAGGCCTTGACCCGGCTGCGTCTGCCTTTAAGATAGACATAATTCATCAATAAACAACTATAACTATCGCCCACCTGCCTGCCAAGAAAAAGGCGCAACCTGGCGGCTGCGCCTATGGATCGCGTTTTTATACACAACGTCATTTATTTTTTGGTTAGTCTAATAGCATTCCGGGGCGCACTACTGCCAAACTTCCCCTCCCTTCGAGGAGGAAACCGGGGTTCCCGCGGCCCTCTCTTGCCGCGTGTTCACTGCCTGCAGCGGCTGCCTCAAGCCGGTTCCGGCTGGGCCTTCT
>JAKAGH010000404.1 GCA_021817645.1 Deltaproteobacteria bacterium | reverse complement strand
AGGAATTGAAGGTCCTTCAATTCCTGGGACCGCTTTGAATTACCCCTGCCTTTTAGCCGCATGGCCATGCTGGTGGGTGACCCCGTATATGTCCGGCCCGGAGACCGGGGCCAGCTTTTGGAGGACCGCCGCCGGGAATTGGAAGAGCGCCTCAATCTCCTCTTTGACCAGAGCCAGCAATATTTTTCCCTTTAAAAAATCGATATAAAAGTGGGGGTGGCCAGCATTATTAGTTCCCCCTGAAGGCATAATATGTTAAATTTAAAGAAAATCCTTTAACTTGATGGTATAACATGCGATTTGAAGAATTGGATGCCCAAACCTTGAGCCAGATCGCCTCGCCTGAGGCAACAGCTAAGGCCAAAGAGCTGATTCAGGGCCAACATGTGTTGCATGGGTACCGGCTGCCCGACCGCCTCCAGGGAGTGGTATGGGATGACCAGCCCATCCGGGTGGAGGTCAGAATTCAAAACGACCAATTATCCTATGTCTGCTCTTGCCCCCAGGTGGAAGGCGGAGAAATCTGCTCCCATGTCCTGGCCCTGTTGTGGGCCTGGGTGGAGGACTCCGGTAAATTTCTGAAGCGGACGGAACTTACGGAAAAGCTGAAGAAATATTCGAAAAAAGAACTGATAGAGATCATCCTGGACCTGGCGGGTCGCACCCCGGAAGTGCGGGAAGTCCTCAAAGAGGAAGAGGAAGGCCTCGAAGATATCCTGGAGTCCATTGACCACGTGGTGGAGGAAGTCTCCGGGGATTCCACTTCCATCAGTGATGCAGAGGCCAAGTTGCAGCGGGCCCAGGCCCGGGCCGACCGGCTGGCTCAAAGCGGTCTGTTGGCCGAAGCCCGGTCTATTTATTTCTACCTGCTCGATAATATCCTGGGCTTGGAAGAGCGTTTTCCCAAGGGCAAGGGCTTTTCCGCGGACCTGAAGACCGAGCTGTTTGAGGAATATTGCCAGTTCATTCATGAGGACCGGCACCTGGAAAAAGAACTGGTGCAGCAGGAGATCGAACAATTGGAGAGCCGGACGCCTGCGGCCCGGGGAGGGCTGGATCTTGCGGAGCTGAAACGGGAAGTCTTGGGCGCAGCCTGAGAGTCTTCTAAGAAGATACACCCATAAAAATATGGTCTTTTATGTCGGGGCGGACCCAAGGTGTCCGCCCTTTTTTTGGTTAGGGCCTATCCCCCGCCGGGGTGACGGGTCCTTCTTTTTTCGCCCGGACCGGCACCGGCGCGGCGGCCAGGGCCGGCTGCATCAGGATGGTCTTCTGGTAGATGCGCAGCAGCGCCAGGAGAAAGGAGAGGATCAAGGGCCCCAGGATGAAGCCGATCATCCCGAAGTAGGTGATGCCCCCCAGGATACTGAAGAGGATGAAAATGGAGGGCGTTGAGCGGCTGCCTTTCATCAGCAAAGGTTTAAGCACGTTGTCAATAGCGCTGACCAGGACCCCGCCCCAAAGGATCAATCCCACCCCCGCGCCCACCTGTCCCACAACAAGGAGATAAACCGCGGCGGGCCCCCAGATCAGGGCGCTGCCCACCACCGGGATCACCGCCGCGGGGATCATCACCGTGCCCCAGAACGCGGGCTGGGGCAGTCCGAAGATCAGGAAGCCCACTCCTCCTAAAATGCCCTGCACCACCGCGACGATCACCGTGCCCCAGAGGGTGGCCTTGATGGTGGTTTCCGCCTCCCGGAGAATTTCCTGATTATGAGCGGCCTCCAGGGGGGAGAGCTGTATGATCTCCTCGATAAAGTCGTCCCCCTGGATGAACATGAAAAACGCGATGAACAGCACTAGAACGAGGTCCAGGAAGAAGTAAGTGAACCCTTTGAGGAGGCCGATGGCGTTGGTGTAAACGAACTCGCTGGCCTTGGTGAGGACCGTCTGCACGATCTGGTCCAGCTTGATCTGCTCCGGAGGCAGGGGCAGGTTCAGATGGACCAGATAGGCCTGGAGGGCATTGACCTTGGCGGTGACACCCTGCCACAAGTGGCCGCTTTGCATCCCCTGGCGCACCACGCCGGAGAACTCCAGGGCCTGGTTGGCGATAATGCTCACCAGGCTGAAGAGGGGAATCAGGATCACCAGGGCCAGGATCAGGCAGGTGAGGAGAGAGGCCAAGGTGCGCATGCCGAAGAGGGTGCGGGTGAGGACCCGGTGCAGGGGTTTGGCGGTGAAAAAAAGCACTATGGCCATGAAGATATCGATGAGATAGGGTTTGATGACCAGGTAAGAGAAATAGAGGACCAGGATGGTGATTACACCGAAAAAAAGCCGGGCGAAATGGGTGGGGAACGTGGCTTGCTCTCCCGCCGGGGTGCAGGGGGGGCACACCGCCGCCGGTCCCGGGGCAGGCGCCGGGGGTTCCGGCTGGGGGGGCTGCGTTCCTGGAGATTCCGGTGTGGTCATGGATTATTCCCAAATTCTGAAGGAATTAAGGGCAATATACGGCAAAAATGGAGGTTTGCAAAGATGAAAAGGGGGAGCCCGAATTTATTGCCAATTTTGGGGAACTCCGGGTCCCTGAATAAACCAGGCGGCCAAAAGGCCGCCTGGGGAATAAGTGCCATTGGATTAATTACGAACAGCGATTCTTATCCCTGGCCGAGGATGTGAAATGACCGGTCCTGACCCAATTCAGCAGATCCTCGCGCAACCCGCTGCCACGATGAGACCGTTCCCGTTTTTTGACCAGCTCCAGTCTCATTCTTAAGGGCATGGTAAAGTATAGCGGACTTTCCATGCATAATTCGATGACCTTTTTTCTAGTCATAACATCCCCCCCCAGGACATTATGCCCTA
>JAKAGH010000403.1 GCA_021817645.1 Deltaproteobacteria bacterium | reverse complement strand
AAAACCAAAAAAATATATAGGTAAAAATACCTATTTTTTCCAAGACCAATCACCCTGAACTAACTAATATCATGGAACATATATTGGTTAGAGGATTGGTTGAGCAGGGGGGTAAAGGCCGGGAGGAAGGGATGCTTGATCAGTTGCGCCCGGGCTTCAAGGAAGGCAACTGCTGCTGCAGCGCCTCTTTTATCACCCGGGCCGCCAGTTCGGAACCCCGGGTGGTAAAGTGCACCAGATCATAGATGTATTCCTTTTCCTGGGGCACCTTCCGGGCCAGGTCGATGACCAGCACCCGGTTGGCCGCGCCGACTTCGCGGATGGCCTGGTTGAACCGGTCAAAGATCTCTTTGTACTCTTGATAAGAGATGCCCTGGTCCTTCTCCAGCGGTTTGGTGAGTTGCATAATTAAGGGGTCCGGGTTCTCTTTCAGCCGGTTTTCCATGGTCATCAGTACGGGGGTGATATTTCTGGCCCGGCAGATATTAATGAATAACTGCTCGTTCATTTTAAACTCTTGGACCAGAAAGTTCTGATCCAGGGTGATTTTCTTGCCCCGGAAATCGCGCAACTCGTCTTCCTGGGACGCGGCCTTCTTGGGGCGCAAGGTATGGCGCAGCCATTTCTCCATGGATTTCAATTCCAGATACAGGTTGGGAATCAGATAGTCCACCAGCAGCCGGGTATCGATAATTTTGGGGTGCAGCTCGACAATGGGGGAAGTGTGGCCCTTCTTAAAGTCCTTACTCCAGTAGGATTTGGCATACATCAGCACCGCCAGGTCATTGATATTATGCATCATAATCACCAGATCCGGCTTCAGGGGAATCACCTTGTTGAGCAAGATATCCAGGGAATGCAGCGAAAAATTGCCGCCCACTCCGGAATTGCAGGAATTGACTTTGAGTTTGGTATCTTTTTCCAGCAGTCGCCCTACCAGAGCCGGAAAGCGTTTGTCCTCATCCACGTAATAGCAGGCCGTGGTGGAGCCGCCCAGGAAGACCAGGGTCAGATCCGGGTGCTGATGGATCAGCGCTGGTTCGATAAAGCCTTCGGAGTCGGTGCGGAAGGGGTATTCCTTGGGAACCAGGCTATCGGCCATGCGCAGCTCATCGTCGCTGGGAGTAATTCTGCCCGCAAAGCGCGGCGCGTGTTCCCGCAGGCGGATGACCCTGATAATGCCGGACTTCTTGGTATGCGCCTTTAAAGACAGGGCCTTTTCGGTGATCAAGGTGGCGCCGAAAAGGAGCAGCGCCAGGAACAAAACGAAGGTCTTGCGCGGATTTTTTTCGAACCAGTTACTCATCTTCCATCCACATAATGGTTTTGTGCCCTTAATTATTCCAAATTTCTCCTGGGAAAGCCAATTTTATTAAATTGGAGTAACCGCCCGATAATTAGATAGGAGTGGGAAATTTTCAGAAATGAGGACCGGCGATAATTGCGGTCCCTGAAAAACCCGCCCTTCCTGCTCTGCCTTAATTCTGCTGATTGCATGCCAGGTCCGGTCCCTGACCGGGGCCAGGATTATCCCAATTTAATTTCCCTCATTCCGGCTGGGGGTTTTTGCAAGCCAGCCGCTAAGGAGAATCAAGAAGTATGGAAGCCAAGTTTCTCACCGTCTTGGCCGATAGCTGCAAAAATGTTTTTAGCCAAATGACCAAGACCGGGACCGTCAACGTTTCCATCAAAAGAGACGAACGTTTGAAGGAAATTTATGCAGTAGCCCAGGTCGCCCCTTACGAGGACTTCACCAAAAAGGTCAAGGGCAACTTTTTCCTGGGATTCAACGACGAACGCATGGCCGTGGTGGTGGCCTCGGCCATTGCCGAGAATTTCGGCCTGCCGGGCTTCAGGAATTTTGATGAAAATGCCCAGGACGTGATGAACGAGTTCATGAATACCATAGTGGGGCATACCATCACCGGCTGGGATAAAATGGGCTTCCGGGTTAAGTTCGACCCTCCCTCCTCGATCCAGAATATCAATATCCGGGATGCAGCTTTTTCCTGCCAGGAAGCTTACATGATCATCCTCGATCTGGGGGTCGACCGGGTAGTCTTTACTATCACTTACGTCGACGGCAACCGGGACCATCTCCGGCGGCGCGTCCTGGTGGTGGACGATTCGGGGATCATCCGGGGCATTCTCGCCAAAAACCTTATTGAAGGGGGGTTTGCCGTGGAAACCGCGGAGGACGGCTTGGCGGCCCTGGATAAATATCAAGCCTTCCGGCCGCACCTGACCATCATGGACCTGAACATGCCCAATATGGGGGGCCTGGACGCCATGCAGGAGATTTTGCAAAGGGACCGGCAGGCCAAATTTATCGTGCTTACCAGTACGGCCCGCCGGGATGAAGAGCTGATCGCCCGCACCCTGAACGTTTTGTCCTACGTGGTCAAGCCGGTGCAGATGCAGGAATTTCTGCACATCGTCAAGGAAGCGTTGGATTAAAAGACGTTTTCTGTTTTCTGTTTTCAGTAAAAAGATTGGGCCGCTGCCCACTTTGCTGGGTGGCGGTTTTTTTATGTGAGCAGTGAGCAGGGAGCAGCAAAAAAAAAAGGGGGCAGTGGGCAGTAATGCCAATTGGGTGACAACTGACATTTTTGTTTTTATTTACGGTTACTTAAGTAGCAATTCGGCGACTTCGTTCGGCGCACGAGCAATAACGGCAAGGAAAGCCTGAGCCGGCTGGTCGGGCTGGGATCGCCCTTGTTCCCAGTCCCGTAGGGTTCCCAGGGGAATATGATAGCGCGCCGCAAATTCTTTCTGTGTCAGTCCCAAGGCACGACGGAGCGTCCTCACGCGCGGCACT
>JAKAGH010000402.1 GCA_021817645.1 Deltaproteobacteria bacterium | reverse complement strand
GGAATGAATGCGCACCACCTCCCGCAGGGGCACCGCGAACATTTCGTAGGGGTAGCTGGCGGCCAGGTCCTGGCGGGTGGTGAAGGGCAGGCGGCCCAGGTCTTCCAGGGACTGGCAATCCTCCGGCACAAACCCCTTTTCCGTGAACTTCTTTTTATAGAATTTGACGTTTTTATAGACCCGGTGCAGAGTGGCCTGGAGGCGCTCCAGTTGCAGCTGCGCCATATCCTGCCGTTCCAGCAGTTCCGCTTCTTGGTCAAGGATCGCCATCTTCCTCCTCCCGGCCCAGGTAGGCCTCGATCACCAGGGGATTACGCCGGATCTCTGCCGGCGGACCCGCGGCAATGACCTGGCCGTGGTCCAGCACCACCACCTGCTGGCAGAGACCCATGATGAGGGTCATGTCATGTTCGATGATCAACAGGGTGAGGCCCCGTGCCTGGAGTTCCTCCAGCAGGGCCATTAAGTCCTCGGTTTCCTTGGAATTGAGGCCGGCCGCGGGTTCATCCAGCAAAAGCAACCGGGGTTCCTGGGCCAAGGCCCGGGCGATTTCCAGGCGCCGCTGCTCTCCATAGGCCAGGGTTTCCGCGGGCAGATTCCCTCTTCCGGCTAACCCCACCAGTTCCAGCAACTCCAGGGCTCTGGCGCGGGACTGGGCCTCGGCCCGGCGCACTGCCGCCCCGGGCCAGAAGGCCGCGAAGGGTCCCACTTCTTGGCGCAGATGGCAACCGGTGAGGACGTTTCCCAGAACCGTCATGCCCCCGAAAAGCTGGATGTTCTGAAAGGTGCGGGCCAGGCCGCGGCGGGCCCGGTGGTAGGGAGGCAGGCCGCGCAGGCTTTCCCCCGCGAGACTGACCCCGCCGCTGGTGGGCGGCAGCAAGCCGCTGATGAGGTTGAAACAGGTGGTCTTACCCGCGCCGTTAGGGCCGATAAGGCCGGTGATCTCGCCCTGGCTGGCGGCAAAAGAGACACCCTCCAGGGCCTTAACGCCGCCGAAGTATTTAGAGAGTTCGTTGACCGTTAATAGTTCCATATTGTGATGAATTAGCCGCCGATTCACGCCGATAATCTGCGTGCATCGGCATTTATCGGCGGTTTATTCCCATACTTCCCGGTAGCCTTTACCCAGGTAGGCCCGCTGCACTTCCGGGTCCTCCCGGAGTTCCGCCGCGGCCCCATCCAGGATGATACGGCCGGTTTCCAACACATAGCCCCGATCAGCCAGCTTCAGGGCCGCCCGGGCGTTTTGCTCGATGAGCAGCAGGGTGGTGCCTTCCTCCTTCAGTTCCCGGAGGATCCGGTACACCTGGTTGACCATGCGAGGGGCCAGGCCCATGGAAGGCTCATCCAGCATCAAGAGCCGGGGCCGGGACATCAAGGCCCGGCAAATGGCCAGGATCTGCTGTTCCCCGCCGCTGAGGGTGCCCGCGGCTTGCGTGGCCCGCTCCTTAAGGATGGGGAAGCGTTCCTGGATCGCGGCCAGATCCCGGCGCGCCTGTTTCTGGTCCCGGCGGTGAAAGGCCCCCAACTCCAGATTGGCAGTGACGCTGAGGCTGGCAAAGACCCGGCGGCCTTCGGGCACCAGGGCCAGACCCAGGGTGACGATGTGCTCCGGCGGCAGCCGGGTCAGATCGGCACCGTCAAACTCCACCTTTCCCTTAAAGGGCGGCAGCAGGCCGGAAATAGCGCGCAGAGCGGTGCTCTTGCCCGCGCCGTTACCGCCGATCAGGGTGACCACCTCTCCGGGACGCACGTGCAGGGAGATGCCCTTGAGCACCGTTAAGCGGCCATAACCGGCCTGGAGGCTTTTTAAGGTTAGCATTACTCCCTGCTGATAAACTTCAGGCTCAATTTGCCCCGGCCCAGCAGACCCTGGGGCCGCCAGATGAGGAGAGCCACCAGGAGGACTCCGTATACCAGGTCCTGATAGGTCCTGAATTCCCGGAGTATCTCCGGCAGCACCGTGAGGGCCAGTGCGCCCACCACGGCCCCGGCCAGGGAACCCATACCCCCCAACACCACCATGCATAGGGCCAGGATGGAGGTATGGAGGCCGAAAGATTCCGGGTTGATAAAAGTGATGAAATGGGCATAGAGGGAGCCGGCCAGCCCGGCCAGGGCCGCGGCCAGGGTAAAGATGGCCACTTTGTAGGCCGGGGTGTTGATGCCCATCACCTGGGCGGTGACTTCATGGTCCCGAATGGCCTTCAAAGCCCGGCCATGATAGGAATGGACCAGGCGGTAGGTAAGACCCAGTACCAAAAGCACTGCCAGCAGGGTCAGGCAAAAAAATAGAGCCGGGGGCCGGAAGCTCACCCCCAGGAAGCTGGGGGCGGGGATGCCCGGCAGGCCGTCCGGGCCGCCGGTGATATCCAGGTTGAGGAAGACCATATCCACAATCACCCCGAAGCCCAGGGTAACAATGGCCAGATAATCTTCTTTGAGCCTTAGGGTGGGAAGCCCCAGGAGCAAACCGCAGGCCCCGCTGAAAAGGATGGCGCTCATGGCCGCCAGGGGAAAGGGAAAGTGCCAAAGCAGGGAGCTGAGCGCGGAAATATAGGCGCCGATCCCAAAGAACGCGGCGTGCCCCAGGGAGACCTGGCCAGCATAGCCCACAATCAAGTTGAGGCTGATGGCCAGAATAATATAGATGCCCCCCATGATGGCCAGATGCAGAAGATAGGCGGCCATCTCAGTCCCCCCGGCCCCGCAGCAGCCCTTTGGGCCTGAAGAGCAGCACCAGGATCAGGATGGCGAAGGCAAAGGCGTCCTTGTAACCCGAGGAGATATAAGCCGCGCCCAGGCTCTCCGCCACTCCCAGCAG
>JAKAGH010000401.1 GCA_021817645.1 Deltaproteobacteria bacterium | reverse complement strand
TCTTCGCCCACCCGGCGCACGTGCTGCCAGGGGAAGATGGGCGCCTCCACGGTGATGGGGTCCGCTTCCGGGTCCGGGATCTGCTCCACCATGATCACCGCGTCGGTGCCAGGCGGCAGGGCGTGGCCGGTATTGACGGCAAAGGCCTCTCGGCCCACCGCCAAGAGACGGGGGGATTCGGGAGTGGCCCCAAAGGTGGCCGCGGCCGTCACGGCAAAGCCGTCCATGGCGGCCTGGTGCAGCGCGGGCGACGACCACCGGGCCACGGCCGGGCTTGCTGTAACCCGCCCTCGGGCCGCGGCGGTGGGGATTTCCTCCGGTTCCAGCGTCGTCTGTAAATCGAAGCGCGCGAGAAAGAGCTCCCGGGCCTTTTCCGGGGACTCCATGCGCAGGTAGATCCGTCTTTTCATCGGTTTTCCTCGGAGATCCGATAGCGGATTCCAGAATTATTGGAGGTTTTCTACTGAGTAGCAGTTAAACAGATTTAAATGTGGGCGAACACCAGGTTTGCCCCCTACGGGAAAAATACCTTTAATTACCAATGATGATAAACCCAAGTTTACGCTATCTTTGCCGAACCGTAAATGTTTGCATAGTATAGCGCTGATTATCCCAATAAATTAACCTGGTGCGGCGTCCCAGAATATCTTGCATAAATTGCCTGGTTCTTTTCTCCCTCCCCCTTTGAGGGGGGAGGGTCGGGGTGGGGGTGGCGTATTTTGACTAATTACGGCTATTTGCCTAAGTCGCCCCATTCCCACCGTGGCATATTATTACCCACAAGTTTTTAAATCGAAGGCGCAGGCTAGAAAGCCTGCGCCACCAAAGAATTCTTAAACCAGGAGCCGCCTTACAAGACGGTCGCCCTACGCCCCTACCTTTCTCTCCCGCCAGCCGACGGTGAAGGGGATGATGAGCATCACCAGCCCCAACGCGGCTACCCCGGGCCAGCCGCCCCGCTCATAGGCCAGGCCGCTCACGGTGATGCCCGCGGAGCCGCCCAGATAATAGAACAGGATGTACATGGAGTTGGCCCGGCCCCGGCTGACAGTGAGCTTGCGGTTCAGGAGCCCCGCGGCCGAGGCGTGGATGGCGAAAAAACCAGCGCAGACGCCGGCCAGGCTGGCGGCCACGGCCCACAGGGAAGGGATTAAGGTGGAAATGATGGCCAGGGCGAGGACCAGCGTCCCCCCCAGCATGGTGACGCCGTTGCCGAAGCGGTTGCTGAGATTGCCGGACACCGGCCCGGCCACTATTCCCAGGAGATAAGCCAGGTACATCAAGGTGATGACCTGGGTGGGGGCATGGAAAGGGGCGCCGTGAAGGTAGAAGGGGAGATAATTAAAGATGGAGGAAAAGACAAAAAAGGCCCCGAAAGAAACCAGATAGATGCGGCGCACATCACCCCGGGCCAGAATGTTGAGGAACCCCAATTCTTCAGTATGCTGCTCTATCTTCCTGGTCTCCGGCGGCAGCCAGCGCACCGCGGCCAAAGTGGCGCTCAGGAGCAGGAACGAGGAGGTGACAAAGGCATAGCGCCAATGCAAAGGTGGATGGAGCCAGCCCCCCAGCAGCCGCCCGCCCAGGCCCCCGGCCACGGTGGCCGCAACATAAGAGCCCATCACCACGTTGAGTCGCTCCAGCGGCAAGCTCCGGCCCAGATAGACCACCACGCAGGTGGACACGGTGGGGATGAACAGGCCCTGGAAAAACCGGGCCAGAACCAGGAGTTTGAGACTGTTGGTGGCGGCGCAGAGCAAGCCGCAGATGGTGATGATGATGCCCCCCACCAGGATGATGGGCCGCACCGGGGAACGGTCCGCCAGCAGACCGAAAGGCAGGTTGGCCAGGGCGATCCCCAAGATGACCGCGGACACGGACAGGGAGGCCTGAAATTCGCTGACCCCGAACTCCATCGTCAGGACCGGCAACACCGGCTGGGTGATGTAGATGTTGGTGAAGGCCGCGACTACCAGGGAAAACACCAACGCCTGCAATCGATAGGGCCGCTCTGACACGGTAATGTTCCTTAGCTGCAGGGAGACCGTGGTCCCGCCCTCCCCGCCATCTCTCCTCCCACCTCTGGGAATCTTAACAGAAGCCTCGGCCTCTTTTAAGAACTTTAATCTTAATAAAACGGGGTAGGTTTCTCTCCCCTGGTCAAATCTCCTTCCCCTATGATATTATCTGGCACGCATCGGGCCACAAATACTGCCGATCAGGAGGCCTCATGGAATCCCGGAGCAGCCTGGAACCTATCTTTAAGCCGAAAAGCGTGGCAGTCATCGGCGCGTCCACCGCGCCGGGCAAACTGGGCCACGACATCCTGGCCAACCTCAAAAACGGCGGCTTCGCCGGGCCCCTTTACCCCGTCAACCCCAAGGCCGAGGAAATTCTGGGCCTCAAGGTCTATAAGTCCATCACTGAGACGCCCGCGGCTCCCGACCTGGCCGTGGTGGTTATCCCCGCCCGTCTGGTCCCCGGCACCCTGGAGCAGGCCGCGGCTAAAGGCGTCAAGGCCGCGGTGGTCATTACCGGCGGCTTTGCCGAAGCCGGCGCAGACGGGGAACGCCTTCAAGACGAACTGGCCCAGGTGGTCCGGAAGACCGGCATCAGGGTCATCGGTCCCAATTGCCAGGGGGTCAACCTCCCCCATCACCAGATGTGCGCGTCCTGGCCCCTGATCACCACCAAGGGGAAGATCGCGTTCGCGTCCCAGTCCGGCACGGTGGGCGCGGCCTTTCTCGATCTGGCCGCGGCCGAGAAATTGGGGGTGAGCGCCTTTGTCAGCCTGGGCAACCGGGTGGACGTGGATGAGGCCGAAGTTA
>JAKAGH010000400.1 GCA_021817645.1 Deltaproteobacteria bacterium | reverse complement strand
GCCTTCGGCAGCAAGGATTTCGGGGGCAAAAACCTGAAGGAGTGCGGCTTCGAGGGCCTGTTCAGCCGCCTGGGGGTCCGGCCGGTCTATGCCTGGCCCTACCACGGCATGAGCAAACCCATCGAGCGCTTTTTCGGGACCTTCGGCGAGATCGAGCGCCTGGCCCCCACCTACACCGGCACCAACATCATGGATAAGCCGGCCTGGCGCAATCGGGGCGAGAAACTGCACGTCCGGATGCACCAGAAAATGACCGGGGGCCGGATCCCCACGCTGGCGGAAACCCTGAAGGCCATTGCCGGGTGGTTCGACCTGTACGTACAGCGGCCGCAGAAGGGGAGGCTGGCGGGGAAGAGTCCCCTGGAGGTCTTTCTGGGGTGGTATGGCCGGCCGGAGAGGGAGAGGTCCGCAGGCGGGGGCGCCTGCGCCACTATCGATGAGGAGGAGCTGCGCCACCTGATGATGAGCACGGTGGTCAGGACCATCGGCAGAAACGGCGTCTCCCTGCCGGGCAAGGGCCATTATTACTCGGAAGAACTTTACGGCCGCAAGCACCAGGTGACGGTGCGCTACGACGACCAGGACCCCCGGGCGGTGTGGATCTACGGGCCGGACGGGGAATTTATCTGCCGGGCCGAGTCCCGGGCGCAGGTGCACCGCATGGCCCTGCTGGGCGACGAAGAGGACCGGCGCCAAGTGGCGGAGCAGATCCAAGAGAAATTGCTGCTAAAGAAGCAAACCATATCTTCGGCCCGGGCCTTCACGGCCCAGGTGATGCTTCCTGAGACCCAAGAAAAGATGAAACTCCTGGGCTTCGAGGGCGGCAGCGCCGCGGGGACGCCGGCGCCATCACAGGGCAAAAGGATCCCGCGGATTACGGCCCAGGACGTGGAGCGGACCCAGAGGGAGTTTGAACGCGGGGCCGAGGTGGTTTATTTGGCGGATGCAGAGGAGCAGTCCCAGGCAGAGCCGCCGGAAGCCGAAGACCTGTCCTGGCGGGAGCTGGATTTTTTGCCGGAGATGGACCGTTACGAAAAGCTGCTGGAGTTGGCGGCCCAGGGCCTGGAGACCCCGGCCCGGTATCAGACCTTCATGAGCTACTTCGAGAAAGGGCCGATCTACACCGCCAACCGGGAATGGCTGGAAGAGCGCCGGCTGCAGCTGGCGGCATTTTACCAGGTGAAGGAGGAGACTCATGGCATCCAGTAAGGCCCCGGAAATCAAAGCGGTATTCATCAAGACCCGCAATGTGCGGAATTTTGAGGAGATGGTGCGGACCCTCGACCTGGCCCGGGGCAAGGGGCGCTTCGGCGCTGTGGTGGGCCGGGCCGGCCGGGGCAAAACCGACACCTCCATCTTTTTTGCGTCCAACCAGGGCTGGCCGCGGCTGGCGGTCTCCATCCTCTGGCAATCCAGCGACACCGAATTCTTAAGGGCCATGTGCCGGGAACTGGGGGAAAAGGAGCCGCCCCGGAACAAGGCCCGGTGCTACGGCCTGATCATCGACCACCTGGCGGGCAAGCACAAGCCCTTTGTCCTGGACGAAGCCGACAAGCTCAGTCAGCGCCACCTGGAAATAGTCCGGGAAATCACCAATGTCACCGGCGCGCCTTTCATCCTGCTGGGGGAGGAAGAACTGGAATTCCTGCTGCAGCGCAACCGCCGGGTTTGGTCCCGGATCTACCAAAAGGTGGATTTCGAGGGCATCGGCGCCGCCGACATCATGGGCTTCGTGAGCGCGGCCTCGGGCCTGAAATTGGAACCGGAGACCGCGCTGCTGTGGGAAGAGCAAAGCGGCGGCGACTTCCGCCTGGTGGACCGGGATTTAAGGGCCGCGGTGCATTACTGCCACGCGGCGGGGGGCAGAGAGATCACCCCGGAGGTGCTGAAGGCGGTGTGGCAGACGGTGCTCAGCGGTAGCGGGCGGAAATGAGAAAAGCGGGAGGGGCGGGAGACCTGTCTTTCCGGGGCCGGGTGCTGGCGGCGGTCAAAGAACTGGGGCCGAACGGCGAGCCGGTGGACCGGCGGGCTTTATGGGAACGCCTGAAGCTGGCCACGCCGCGGGAGCACAATAGGCTGGCGGTCGACCTCAGCAGGTTGGCCACACAGGGGCGGATCACCCGCCATGAAGGTGGCTCGGTGAGTTTGGTGGAAACCGCAGATCCCCTCCTCAAAAAAGAGGTGATGTGGCGGGTGTTGCGGGGCAAACGGCTGGTAACCGCCTCCGAACTGGCGGCCCTGGCGCAGGTGTCGCCGGCAAACGCCAAAAATTACTTGGACAGCCTGCAACGCCTGGGCCTGGTGAAGAACCTTAGTCCACGGGGTCAGGCCGGGCGCTACCGGCTGCTCCGGGATCCGGGGCCCGGGATGCCCCGGGACGACCTGAACGAAAGAAAACGGCACTTCTGGCTAAAAAAGAAAACGGCCTTGGAGGCCCTGGATGCGGCCTTTGCCACGGTGGCCGGAGATTGTCCCGGCCAGGGCGAGGGGTTGCGGGCCATTGCCGAGGCGCGCCTGGCGGTGAGCCGGATGGAGGAGGAGTGATGGGCACGGGCCCCAGGATGGTGAAAGACCTTTTGTCGGACATGGGCGAGGCGGAATATGCAGGCGAAACCTATCTGCTGGTAGGCCGCGCAAACAATTTGATGGGAGTGGACAATAGCGTCTCTTATTTCGCCGCGGTCAACAAAAGAGCGGTCCTCCCGGCGCCGGTGGTGATTATTCCAGTGGCCCCGGAAACGGATGATGATGGGACGGAGGAGGAGTAATGGCCCTGGAAATCAACGGCGAAATGGAAAAAGAGATCCAAGGGGCGCTGGTGGAGGCCCGGGAGATCATGC
>JAKAGH010000399.1 GCA_021817645.1 Deltaproteobacteria bacterium | reverse complement strand
GCTGGGCCTCGCCCACCACAAGGATTTGCGCCTCTTCACCCACTGCCTTAATGTTTGCTTGCTGGGTATTGCCTTTACCAGCTACCTGCGTTGGAGTCCGGAAAAGATCCGGGGCTTCGGCTTAGGTGCCCTGGTCCATGACATCGGTCTGAACCGCACCCCCCGGGCTATCCTGGAGAAAAAGGGGAAGCTCACCGAAGAAGAAATGTGGGAAATCAGGCGCCACCCCATTGACGGTTTCCGCCAGCTGCAAACTTTCATCCATCTGCGTTGGGAGGCCTTGCAGATGGTGCTGCAGCATCATGAGAACGGTGACGGCACCGGCTACCCCGGGGGCTTGAAGCTCTCGGCCATCCACTCCTGGGCCCGGATTTTGCGCATCCTGGACAGCTATGACGCCATGACCGCCAAGCGTCCCTGGCGCCCCGCCATGAATCCCAATGAGGCCCTGTGGACCATGAGCAGCGATTGGAAAAGAAGCAATCTCTTTGACCATAATTATCTGAAGGCCTTCATCAAATTCCTGGCCAGCCGGTAAAGACGGTTTTTAGTTTTCAGTTTTTAGTTTTTAGTAAAAAAAACTGGGGGCTTGGACCCCCAGTTGGACTCATCGCTTTTTACCAAAAACCAAAAACCAAAAACTAAAAACTAAAAACTGTACCTACCGGGACCAATAGACCCGGACAAACCGGTTCGGTTCGGCCCAGCTAAAGTTCAATTCCCCCTTGTAGGCCCGATAGACCGCCCGGCCCAAGCGTTGGGCCAGCTTTTCCGTGGTGGTCTCCACCACCAATCGGTCTTTGCCTTCCTCAGTCATCTTGATCACCCGGTCCAGGACGCTCCGGGACGAGACTCTGGCAGCCTCGTTTTTGAGAAGAGTAATAATTTCCGGCTTGCGTTCCGCTAAAAAATCGCCGCTCAAGGTCAAGTACCCTTCCGGGTAGTGTTCCTTGATTTTGCGGCAGGTGGGGCAAACGACCTGCTTGACGCTTGCCGCGCCTTCCAGCCGCGCGGCCAGCTTTTCGTCGAAAAACCAGCGCTTGTTCTGGTAAAGGCCGCGGCATTCGGTACAGATGGACGCCTCCTGGCCTTCTTCCGGGAGGTAGGGGTCCTCCACCCGGCCGACATGGCCGAACTTCTTGCCTTTGGCGCCGCTGCTCTTCTTGCTTTCGTCATATCTGCCCATAAGTCATTCCTTTCTTGAGAACCGGATTACCGCCCAGGCGCGGCCGTTATTTTTCGTTCTGAGGAAGAATATTTATTTCTTCGCCTGGCAGATTATGCCATAAGATAATCAGCCTTGACCGCCTGCGCCACCCCGGGCGCCGGATATCAAATGTTGATGCAAAAAAAGGGATGTCCAAGGTTTTTTTTACCCGAAATGGGGGTATTGGCGGCTGGCCGGCAGGAAAAATCGCCGCGGCCCTTTTTTTATTTTGCAGAACCCTGGTAATCGGCGGTTCTTTGTGCTAATTTGAACTTAGGTCCTCCAGAAAATAGCTGGCTTGGATCCAAATCCGGTTTGGACCGAGACTGGGAGGGAGGGGAAGTTATGCGCCTTCCGAGTGGTCGCCGGGAGGCTTTTTTTTCGGAGTCTCCCCAGGCAATGCAATTCACCGAGGCCTTGGACCTGATGCGGGGTGAACTGGAAGGGCTTTTGGCCCGCCTCACCCCGGAAATGGCCGAGATCCTCATCCGGGAAGTAGAGGCCGCGCCCCGTATTTTCGGTTGCGCCACCGGGCGCTCCGGCTTTATCCTCCGGGGCTTCCTGATGCGGCTGATGCACCTGGGCCTTACTGTTTATATGGTGGGGGAAACCATCACCCCCCGCCTCCAACCCGGAGACCTGTTGATCTCCATGTCCGGGTCCGGTGAGACGGCCCAACCCCGGGAAATTCAGCGCCGGGCCAACACCGTGGGGGCCCGCACCCTGGCCCTCACCGCCTGTCCGGATTCCACCATCGCCCGGGAAGCCCAGGTGGCCATCCTCATCCCCGGCACCACCAAACTGACCCTGGCCCACGAACCCTCCTCCCTGCAATGCCCTGGCAGCCTCTTCGAGCAGGCCACCTTCCTCTTTCTGGAAGCCGTGGTGCTTCTCCTTTATCAGCGCCGCCTGGGCCACGACCAGGGAGAAGTGCTTTCCCGGCATACGGATTTGGAGTAAAATTCCCGGGGAAGGGCCGGGGGAAAACAGTGGTCAGTGATCGGTAATCAGTGATCAGTTTAATGAAAAGTGCAGGATGCGATACTGCCAACTGATCACTGATCACTGATCACTGATGACTGAACACTTTGCCATCCGTAGCCCTCTCCCAATTCCTTTCAGGATAATAATATGACCGCGATATTACAGTTGGCGTTGGATTTTGTGGACCTGCACCGGGCCTTGAAGGTCGCGGAGGCGGCGGTGCCCGCAGGCGTGGATTGGATCGAGGCGGGCACGCCCTTGATCAAGAGCGAAGGCCTGGACGCGGTGCGGGAGCTGAAAAAACGGTTCCCGGGAAAAACCATGGTTGCCGACATGAAGATCATGGACGCGGGCAGGATCGAAGTTGAGGCCGCGGCCAAGGCCGGAGCCCAGCTCATCGATGTCCTCGGCACCGCGTCGGACGCCACCATCGAGGAATGCGTCCGCGCTGCCAAAAATTATGGGGCCAAGATCGTGGTGGACCTGATCGCAGTGCCCGACCCGGTGGTCCGGGCCAAACAGGTGGAAGAGCTGGGCGCGGACTATATTTCCGTGCACGTGGCCATTGACGAGCAGATGCGGGGGCGGGACGCGTTTTCCATCCTACAGATGGTGCACCAGGTGGTGAAAGTGCCCGTGGGCGTGGCCGGGGGC
>JAKAGH010000398.1 GCA_021817645.1 Deltaproteobacteria bacterium | reverse complement strand
TCATGAACTCATACATCTCCCGGTCGCCGATGGCGTTGGTGAAGACGTGCTTTAGGCGGTGCAGGGTCTTTTGCCGGCCGGTGATCACCCCCTTCTTAATCAGGTGCACCATGCCGGGGCACATCAGCTCCGTGTGGATGCCCAGGTCCCGGTGCCCTTCCAGGTAATGGCACACCGCATTGGGGATGCCGCCGATGCCCAGTTGCAGGGTGGCGCCGTCAGGGATCATCTCGGCGATGAGGCGGCCGATGGTCTCTGCCTCGGGCTTGGGCGCCGCGGGCATGACCTCGAGGAGCGGGACATCGTTTTCCACGATGGCGTCCACTTCGGAGACATGAAGCAGAGCGTCTCCGAAGACCCGGGGCATTTGCGGGTTGACCTCGACGATGAGTTGCTTACAGTGCCGGGCCGCGGTGGAGATATAGTCGTTCACCGTGCCGAAGCTGAAAAACCCGGCCTGATCCATGGGGCTCACCGTGGTGACGGTGACGTCGATTTCCATGAAGTCCCGGATGAGCCGGGGGATTTGATGAAACTCGTTAGGCACGAAGTAGTTCAAGCCTCTTTTGACCAAATCACGGTCATAGGCGGTGAGAAACCAGCAATAAGGGTGGATCTTATCGAGCAGGTGCGGAGCCAGGATGGTCCTGGACGCGTGTTGCATGGGCAGAAGCGAAAAGACCTTGAGATCCTCCAGGTCGCCAACCCGGACCCGTTGGGCAATAGCCGCCAGCAAGGCTGGAGGCTCGCCGATAGCCATACCGTGCACCAGGGTGGCCCCCTGGGGAATACCCACGGCTGCCTGCTCAGCAGTAATCAGTTTGCGGCGGTATTCATCTGCATAAATGCTCATTTATTCCTTCCAATCGTTTGCCTAAAAGGCCCATATTTACAAGGAGAGCCCTTAACACAGGAAATTTGTATTTAATCCCCCCCTTTTTAAAGGGGGGGTAGGGGTGATTTTAAGTATGCGGACATAAAGGCAAAATCCCCCTAAATCCCCCTTTACCAAGGGGGACTTTAAAGACTGGCTTCTTTTTAGCCTATTTTAGGGCTGGGGGGAAGATTCACAGGTTTTCATATATCTTTTCGAGAACTCCCTCGATATTCTTGAGCACTGCGAAGTCAGAAAACCCAGCATAGTGATTATTAATACCCTCAACCCTCTGAATTTTCAAATGGATTAACTAATGACCGGAATTAACAATCCAGTGGGGATTGTCAGTTGACTTTTTCTTGGATAAACTTTTCTATTATGCTGATTTTTCCTGCGATTGACTTGAAAGGCGGCAAGTGCGTGCGCTTGCGCCAGGGGAAGAAGGAAGACGAGACGGTTTTCAGCGATGACCCGGTGGCCATGGGCCGCAAGTGGCAGGACCTGGGAGCTCAATGGCTCCACGTGGTGGACCTGGACGGCGCGTTCAGCTCCCGCCCCCAAAATCTGGCAGCGATTCAGGGCCTGCGCCAGGCCCTCACCATCCCCATCCAGCTGGGAGGGGGACTGCGCACCCTGGAGACCCTGGCCCGGTATATCGACCTGGGCATTGACCGCCTGATCCTGGGCACCGCGGTGCTAAAAGACCCGGACCTGGTGGCCCAGGCCTGTGCTCAATATCCCGGCCGCATCGCCGTGGGCCTGGACGCCCGGGACGGCCTGGTGGCCGTGGAGGGCTGGACCGAAACCAGCACCCAAGAGGTGTTGGCAGTGGCGCAAAAGTTGGTTCCCTTAAAGCCCGCGGCCCTGATTTACACCGACATCTCCCGGGACGGGGTGAAACGGGGCGTCAATGTCGAAGCTACCAAAGCCCTGGCCCAGGCCGTGGACCTGCCGGTGATCGCCTCCGGGGGGGTGAGTTCCCTGGCGGATATCGAGGCCCTTCTGCCGCTGGCGCCCCTGGGGGTGGTGGGAGTGATCATCGGCCGGGCGCTATACGACGGCATCTTCCAGCTGCCCGAAGCCATCAAGCTGGCTCATGGCGATTAAGGCGCAAAAATTCAATAAATACAACTCTGATTCCTGTGTGGCGTCCCCGAAGCTTAGTAAAGAGGACGATCTTTTCTCCCTCCCCCTTTGAGGGGGGAGGGCCGGGGTGGGGGTGGCGTCTTTGGGCGGATTACCGCTCCTTGGCCAAGTCGCCCCCCTCACCCTGACCCTTTCCCCCGAGGGGAGAGGGAAATAACATAAATGATGTCCATAAGATATAAACTTATGGGTAATGCTCTGCCCGCAAGAAAGGGAGTTTTTTCATTTATCTCCTTATTTTGATGCCGGGTACTTTTCAAAGGTTTAATCTTGACTGACCGCTCCTATCTCAGCCGCGTGCAGCGCCCCACCCGCTACGGGGGCCGGGAGATCAATGCCGCCGACAAAGACCCCCGGGCCGTGGCCCTGCGGGTGGCCCTGCTCTTCCCCGACCTCTATGAAGTGGGCATGTCCCACCTGGGGCTGAGTCTCCTATACGATATCCTGAACCGGCAGGAGGACATCTGGGCGGAGCGGGCCTACGCCCCGGCCCCCGACCTGGAGGTGGAACTGCGCCGCCGCCACTTGCCCCTAATCACTCTGGAATCCGGCACGGCCTTACAAAAATTTGATCTGGTGGGCGCGAGCCTCCAGTACGAACTGAGCTATACCAATCTCCTGAACATGCTGGACCTGGGGGGCATTCCGCTGCTGGCCGCGGACCGCACACCTGATGATCCGGTGGTCATCGGCGGTGGCCCGGCCTGTTGCAACCCGGAGCCGGTGGCCCCGTTTTTCGACGCCCTGGTCCTGGGAGACGGTGAAGAAGTTATCCTGGAGCTGGCCGCGGCCGTCAAGTCCTGGAGGACCGCCCGGGGTACTCGCCGGGAGTT
>JAKAGH010000063.1 GCA_021817645.1 Deltaproteobacteria bacterium | reverse complement strand
ATAGGAGTATTTCATATGGGCTTTTTCTTGGCATGAGCAACCCCCTCCGGCTGCTATCATGCCATATAAAAGCTAATTTGCAAACCATAAATACGTTAGTGTATTTATGAAAAGCTGTACTAAGCTACAGCCGGCGGGACATCTATGACCAGGACCCGCACGTTTACTCCCGGCTTTACCAGGGGATTCTGAATCTGGAACAGGCCCAGATCACCGGATTGCACCAGGTGGAACTGGAACATAAGCATCAATTTCAACCGGGCCTGGACTGGCGGGGGACCGTAGGAGGCGCCTTCCTTTCTGATCAAAACCGGCGTCTCACAGTCTATCAGGGCCTGTTTTGGAAAGCCGTGAACCAGTCACGCATGCAATTGGAATTCAATCCCCACGTTTACCTGGCCTCCTACCGGTTCCGGCAACAGGCCTACTTCAGCCCCGGCGAATACCTGGCCCTGGGCCTGGGGGTGGATTTCCACCGCCAGATTTTCCGCCTGCCCACTCTGATCCTCCAGGGCACGGCCCAAGGAGTGACGCAGCACGGCGAATGGGGGCCGGCCCTCCACGGCATGGCTGCGCTGGAATGGGAACTGGCCCCTAACTTCTTCTTCAATCCGTATATCTTTTATTTCCGGGAATGGGTGGACAACTACCGGCTGCTCACAATGGGGCTTTCCTGCCGCTATGCCTTTTAGTGAAGGTTGCTAAATTTATTTCAAAAAGTTGCAAAGTCCAAAAAGGGATGCTTCCTCAGCAAATATTGATATTATAACCAATAATTGGTAATATATGGATACCATATATTGGGATATCAGGTTCAGCCGCCGGGTGGTCAAACAGATTCGGCATCTGCCGCAGTCAATGCAGGAAACCGTGAAGTTCCTGGTGAAAGACCTGCAACTCGGCGGGCCGATGGCTCGAACCTGGCCAAACTTCGGGAAATTACAGGGGCGGAACGACTGTTATCATTGCCACTTAAGAAAGGGACGGCCCACCTATGTGGCGGTTTGGCAGGTCATGGATCAAGGTGCGAGAATAATCGAGGTAAAGTATGTCGGAACACATGAAGGTGCAGACTACCGGAGAGTTTGCTGACATCTCTGTTCGGGTCCCCGCGGCTCACGCCGTCAAGGTGTGTGCGGTGATCGCAAATGTGTTGGCCCTGATCCCCGGCTATGAGGGAGGAGGAGAGGAGGGGGAAGACCGGCTTTACACCGTGCAAGAGGTCTTTCCCGAGATGTCTCCCGGGGATGTTCTCCGGGGAGCCAGGTATCGTGAGGACTTGACCCAGGCGCAACTGGCGGCCATGATCGGCGCCAAGCCCAGTCACATCTCCGAGATGGAGAAAGGCAAGCGGCCCATAGGTAAGGACATGGCCAAGCGCCTGGCCAAAGCCTTGCATACCTCGTATCAGGCTTTTTTATAGAAGCAGTCCAGAAACATTAATGACGCCGTATTTTCCCAATAATAAAAGATATGAAGAGTTGGGGCCGGAAGAAAAAGTTTCCATGGGGATTGGGGTTAAATCCAAAGGAGCTAACCCTGGCCTTCCTCTGCCTCCTGCTGCTGGCAGGTTGCGCCGAGGTGACCCGGCCCCAACCCAACCCTGCCGAGCAGGAGGAATTGCAGCTCACCGCCACCCGGCGCCATCCTCCCCAGACTTGGGCTCTGGAGCGCACTTCCCGGGTCTTTCTCCGGCTTCTGCGCCAGGTCCCCCAGGTGCATGGCCGCACTTATCCCTTTCTGGGCTTCAACTGGTGGGTCACTGCCAGGGGACAAATCGCCATTGACCGGGTTTGGCGTCCTTCTCCAGCCCATGATGCGGGTCTAAAGCCGGGGGATGTGATCCTGGCCGTGCACAACTGGCCTATTTATCCCTGGATGGCGGAAGGCGACAGGTATTTGCACACCATACGGGCGGTTTTCTGGGGCAGCCTGCCCGGAGAAGTCCTGGTATCTCTGCTCCTGGCGGTAAAATATGTGCGCATGGACCTCCGGGAGCAGTATCTCAGCGGTCCGGTGGAACTCCTGGTGCAGCGGGAAGAGCGGAAGTTCCCGGTTACCCTTTATCCTCAACACCTGCCTGCGGAATATGCCATCCTGGTGTCCAACCACCCCCAGGTGGCCAATGCTATCAACGCCTGGGCCGCTCCGGGCAGAATCATTCTCTCCCGCCGCTATGTCAGTTTCTGCCGCACCGATGATGAGCTGGCCCTGGTCATCGGCCATGAACTGGCCCACCAGGTCTTGGGGCATCGGGTCCGCCGGGCCGGCCAAAGCCAACTCGGCTGGCTGGCCGGAGACACGGTCGCGGCCTTCACCACCTATGCCCTAAATTATCTCCTTAAATTATGGGATCTCCCGGGTTCGCAACGCGACCTCTTCCAGACCATGCCCACAGCCACGGTGAGCGCCTTTTCCCGGGATGATGAGCGGGAGGCCGATGTTTACGGAATGTGGTACGCGTTTCAGGCGGGCTACGATACGGAGGCGGCGCTGATGGTCATGGAACGGCTGGCGATGGCCAACGAAAAAGACCCCTTTTACCGGACCTCCTTTATAGACTCCCATCCCGCGTCCTTGGAACGGCTGGCCCGGATGAAAAAGGTGGCCCGGTACTTTCAGGCCGGGCGGGCTGCGGACATCTTCCTGCAATCCGCCAACCTGGACCGGTAACCCGAGCCGTAATTCCATATTCCGTTTAACCGGAAACCGTCTCTATTCCACCGGCAGGATTACGGTAACCCAGGTCCCCACCGGTTTGCGTTCCACCTGGATCTGGCCCTGGTAGGGGGCCAAGAGACGCCGGGCCATAAACAGACCCAGGCCGGCATGGGGCGGGTTGGAATTGGCCTTGGAAGTGGTAAAGGGCTCAAAGAGACGGGGCAGGATCTCCGGGGGCACCCCTGCTCCCGTGTCGCCGATCCGCAGAAGCCGTTGACCGTCCTGCAGCGCGGTTTCCACGGTTAACTTCCGCAGCCCTACTCCTTCCATGGACTCCAGGGCATTATCCACCAGGTTGCGGAAGCTCTGGCTAAAATCGATGTATTGGCCGTGGATGGTGGGCAGTTTTTCTTGCAGGCGAAAATCCTTTTCCACCTGGTGCTTGAAAAAGGCATTAGCCCGGTATAGCTCCAACTCCTCCTGGTAGATCTGGTTGAGGTCCAGATAATGTCTTTCCTGGTTCTCTTCATGCACCCCCTGGGTGACAATGCGCCGGGCTTGAGCTTGCAGGTTTTGTACTTCTTGATGAAACTGCCGCATCTTGTCCTGACGGTACCGGTAAAGGGGCTGCAGCTTGGCGGCCAGATCTTCCGGGCATTCCTGTAAACAGGCATGCTCCTCCCGGGCTTTCTGCTCCAGGAGTTCAAGATGGAAGGAAAGGACCTGCAGGGGGGAGTTCATGTTGTGCACAATGCCGGTGCAACGGCGGCCCACGGAGGAGTGGCGGTAGTATCGCACCAGTTCCTGCCAGCAGCGTTCCAGCATCTCTTCTAACGGGGGAGTATTCGGGGAAGTCACGGTGCTCTCTTTCTCCCTTCCCCGGCAGAAGTCGCTTGCCCTGTCTCCCAGGGTCGGGTGGGATGGTAGGCGGTGCATCTCAGCAGGGAACCGGCCCGCAAAACTCAATGCCCTTATCAAGTATCGCATCTTATCATTAAATTTGGCAGATATCCTAAAAAATTAGTCTGCTTCGCCGTTATTGGCCTTAAGCAAAGACGCAAAGTAGAAAAGAAAGAGGCAAAATATTAAGAACCAAGATGTGCGGTTCAGGCGGTTTGGGAGGAAAGCATGTCCACAAATTCCCGGGTCAGGTGGGGATCAAACTGCGTCCCGCCATGGGCTTGAATCTCGGTCAGGGCCTCGGGAATGCCGCAGCGCCGCCGGTAGGGGCGATCGGTGGTGAGGGCGTCATAGACGTCCGCCAGGGCCAGGAGGCGGCAGTAAAAAGGAATTGCTTCCCCGGCCAGGCCGAAGGGGTAGCCCTTGCCATCCCAGCGTTCATGGTGGTAAAGAATGACATCCTTTTCCCGGACCTGCAGTCCTAGCGGTTCCACGATTTTACCGCCGATCAGGGGATGGGTTTGGATGATGGTGCGTTCCTCCGGAGTCAGAGGCCCATCTTTCAGCAGGATGAAATCACTGATACCCACTTTGCCGATGTCATGGAGATAGCTGGCGGTCTTCAAGGAGGCCAGCTCAGCCGCGGGCAGACCCAGGTGCCGGGCGAAGTGGGAGACGATCTCGGTCACCCGGGCGGAATGCTGGCCGGTATAAGGATCCCGGGCTTCCAGACTTCTCACCAGGGCCTTGATGGATTCCAGCAGGGAAATGGTGTTTTTCTCGTTCTGGGCCAGGTTATCCGAGACCAGGGTGGGGTTTTCCGCCAGCATCGTCACCAGGTTAAGATCATCCTGGTCCAGGGGCCGTTCCGGGTGATCGCTGAGCAGGATGACCCCGCGTACCTCCCCGTCTTGGGCCACAGGCACCGCCAGGATCGGCGAGTGTTCCTGGTTCGGGGAAGAAAGGAGGATGGGGGCGCATTTTTCGGCCACTTCCTGGGCCACTGCCCAATAATGGTCGGGAATTTCCCGGTTATCCAGGCTGGCCAGGAGCCGCAACCGGCCATGGTTGCCATTTCTGATGATAAACGCGGCCCGGCGGACTTTGGTAATTTTGACCACCTGCTTGAGGAGTTGCATAAAGAACTCTTCACCGCCGGTGGCCCGGCCCAGACGCTGTAAAGTGGAGGCAGCCCAATAAAACAGCCCCGCAGGATTCTCTTGCTTCGCTACGGGTGGCGGCGACAGGTTCAGGTCCTGGCGATGGGCCGGCGGCAGGGAATCCAACAGGCGTGAGAAAAGATCGGGCAAGTCATTCAAGGTGATGAGATCGGCAGACTGGGGACTGGTTTGGGCCAGAGGCTCCAGAGTGAGAGTCAGGGTAAAACTGCCCCCCGGCAGGACCATTTGAAAGGTTTCGGCCCAGTTGGCGGGCTTCTGCCGCCGTTCGAGTTTAATGGGGGGCTTGGGTTGCGTTGACACGCTGGTCGCCTTTTATTTCAAATAAGCAGCCGGTCTTTGAGCTTCTGGTATTCGTCTTTGGTCAACATGCTTTCTTTATATAGAGCCCGCAGTCTTTCTAAATCCACCAGGAATTGTTGCTGGTGATCTTCCGGAGAATAGTCCCGCAGGGGAACGGGGCCAGGGGACCACAAGGTCCGCGGCCGGGCATCGAGGCGTGTATCCCCCAGTAGCTGAGGTATTTCCTGCATTTCCTTCAGCTTGACCGTCAAATCATTAAGCTTCTCCAGAAGCTTTTGGTTTTCTCGATGCAGCCTGATGAGTTGGGTGGCGTTTTTCACCGCAATCTCAATTTCTTGTAATTTGAAAGGCTTACACAGATAATCATAGGCGCCTTCCCGAATGGCGCCAATGGCGCTGTCTAAGGAGGCATAGCCGGTCATAATGATCACCAGGGTGGCCGGGTCCTGCTGGCGGGCGGCCCTGAGGACCGTTAAGCCGTCAGCCTCGGGCATCACCAAATCGGTGATGATCAGCGGATAGGACCTTTTTTCCAATAAGGCTAAAGCCTCCCCGCCGTGGGTGGCCAGGTCCACTTGATGGCCCCTTTCCCTCAGAAATTCATCCAGAGCCGCAGCCAGAGTCTCGTCGTCTTCGGCAATCAGGATGGAAAGGGGGGCCTCAGACCTGACCATAGTACCAAAACCCTCTCCTGGGGGGCGGGGAAAACCCTTTGGGGGGCGCCTCCCGACCGCATGGAGATAATCCAGGGTTCGCTTCCGCCAAGCGTCAAATCCGTTGCCCCAGACTTAGCTCTGCTTCCATTCCCAGGTTGCGCTTTCGGATGACATTTCTGCTTCCCGGCTTCTTCGGGGTGCTGTCAAGCGCCGGGAGATCCTCGACCTCGGCGTAATTATCGGCCTCCCCGTTGAGGTCTGGCCTGGTGCCGAAGCCTTGCTTGCTAGAAAAACTTCTCTTACTTTCTTATCGGTTCATGCAAAAGACCCATTAATATTTTCCGGGCAGAAAAGATTGTGAAAAAATGAAATAAATCTTTTAAGCTGCCTCGTGTAGGCCGCCATCCGAGAGTGGAGATATGGAACTCCCCTTCCCCCGACAATTATAGTTCCGTTGCCGGCGACTTGATACCTAGAGAACTAGAAAAAATCCGTGAGGAAGGGATTGGTGGCCTTTTCTTCGGCCACAGTGGAGGTGGGGGTCTCCCCATAATTATGACCGGGCCAGATGCGGGTCTCATCCGGCAAGGGCATAATTTTATATTCCAGGGAGTGGAGGAGTTCCTGCAAAGAGCCGCCCGGCAAATCGGTGCGCCCGGCCGCGCCCACGAACAGGGTGTCCCCGGTGAACAAGTGGCCCGGGAAGAGAAGGCAGATGGCTCCGGGGGTATGCCCGGGGGTGTGCAAAATCTCAGCCTCCACCCGGCCCAGAGGCAGGTGCATCCCGTCTGCCACCAGGAGATCCACCCGGGTCAGGGGCGGAAATCCCTCGGACCTGGCTGCGGCCTGCATCTCCGGACGGCTGAAGAACTCCCAGTCCAGGCGGTGCATGACGATCTGCGCCCCGGTCTCCTCCGCCCAGAGATCATTGCCGGCGATATGGTCCGCATGGCCATGGGTGTTGACAATCCAGCGCAGACGCCAGCCGTTCTCCCGCAGCCGGTCCAGCAAGGCCGGGGCCGGGCCGCCGGGATCGATCAGCAGGGCTTCGCCGGTCTCGGGGCAGGCCACCAGGTAAGTGAGCACTGCCAGGGGCCCCACTTCCCCGCTGATGACGCTCAGACGCAAGTCGCGGCTCCGGCACTGGGCAGAAAGGAAGAAGAGGTCATCTGGCCAGAAAACGAAAGATCATCTGCTGGTTGCGCAGGGAATAAATGGCGGCTCTGAGGGAACGGACCTGGGCCTGCTCGTTTTCCGCTTTGGCTTCCCGGGCCAGTCTGATGGAATATTCCCGCTGGGTGGCCTCCACCTGGTCGCTCTTCTTCAGCTTGTCAGCCGCGGATTTCTCCAGGCGCTCAGCCTGGGCCAGTTCGTCTGCGGCCATCTTTTTGTTGACCGCTTCCTGCTGCTCCTCCTGGGAGGTCAGATTCCGTTCCTTCTGCTCCGGACCACATTCCTTCAGCAGGATGGTGAACAGGGAATTGGCTTCTTTTATCAGGGATTTGGCCTCGGCGGTATATTTGGCGGACATTTTTTTCTCCGCCTTATCCAGTAGGCTCACGGCTCTTTTATAAAGGATGGCGTGATCCGGACCGCACTTGGCGGGAGGCGCGGCACTGGTCTGGGGCTGAGGAGGGGCCTGGGTCTGGGACCAAGTCGGGCCGGATACGGCCAGAACCGCGGAGAGGGCAACCAGTAACGTGAGAGTGCGGGACAGGCGCGGTAAAGTCATAAGTACATCCTCCATCAATGGAGTTTAAATGTTTCAGTGATGGCCCGTCGGAACCGGGGCCGGTAAATCCAGTCAAAGGCTGTTTCTTTTCCGGGAAAGAGCTGCAGGGCCTGGCTGCGGACATTCTCCACCACCTTCTCCGCTTCTTCCAGGGTGAAACGGCCGGCTCGAATCTCCATCAGGGCCAGGTCTACCAGAAACCGGAGGAATCTCAGGTTCCGGTTCTCTGCCCGAATGGCCTGACGGCGTGCTTCGGCCTCTTTATCCAGCACCGGCCTACTCCTGCAATAGTCAGCAAGGCCCTATTCTAACTTGGCCTCCTTTCCCTGTAAAGGGAAAAGGGTAGTCTCCCGGTGTTGAGGCGCGGGTGCCGCGGCAGTGGTGGGCTTGTCCCCGGGCACGTCTCTGGTGATATCCTGGGCGATGCCCTCCTTGGCCTTCAAGATTGGGGGAACCCGGCTCCAATCGATGCGTTCTTCCAACTGGTTTTTCTGGGCCAGGTCCTTCACCAGGGCCATGAAGTCCAGTTTTCTCTGGTAAATATCGGGATGGGCTTCTAGAAAGATGCGCCCTTGGGCGGTGAGGGCCATTTTGACGGGCCGGTAGATGATTTTCACCGGCGTGCCCAAGGTGACCTGGGGGAAAAGCTTTTCGATCTCATTGGGCAGCATGCGGATACAGCCGTGGGATGCGTAGTAGCCTACGCTCCAGGGACGGTTGGTGGCATGGATGCCCACTCCTTCGGCGGAGGTGAGCATAAAGAATTTTCCCAAGGGATTCTTGGGGCCCGGGGGCACCTTTTCCACCACCTCCAGACCTTCGTCCTCCATCTCTTCCTGGATGGACTCCGGGACGTTCCAGGTGGGGTTTTTGCGTTTGTCGATAATCTTGTAGTTCCCGGTAGGGGTCGGCCAACTGGGCTTGCCCACGGCCAGGGTATAGCGCCGCTGATAAGTACCGTCCTTAAAATAGTAGAGGTCCAGCTCCGGCAGGTTGATGACCAAGCCGTCAGGCAATTCGTCGGGCACGATGTGGGTGGTATCGATCTTGAGGGTCATGCCCTTTTTCAAGCGATAGGGCGGTTTCAGGTGATTGCGCCGGGCCAGGGCGCTCCATTTAATGCCACGCTCCTGGGCCAGGCGGACCAGGCTGGCTCCCTTTTCCACCTGGTAATTCTCCACGCATCCGGCCACCTGGTGGTAAAGATTGCCCCCGGCGGGGGCCGCGGCCTCCGCACCCTTCCAAGCCGGGCCGCAAAGGCCCAGCAGCAAGATCAGTATCATGAGGCGCCGCATCTTAATACTCCACCTCCACGGCGTAAGGGAAATGATCGGACGGATACCGCCCGTTTTGGTTATCGGTAACCATGAATGCTTCCTTGACTTTGAAGGGAGGTGACAGCAAGATCCAATCAATGCGGCTGCCCCGGGCGCAGCCGTCGAAAGTGTGTTGAGACGTGGACTCCATTTCCGGGGGATGGAGAGCCCTCCAGGAATCCTGCAGGGGACTGCCGTTGCCAAGAAATTGCCGGTAAACCGGAGACTCGGGCGGCTCATTGAAATCCCCCGCCAGAATCAGCGGCTGCTGCCGGGTAAAGAAATATTCCCGGATCATCCTGGCTCCTTGCAGCCGGGCCTGGGCGGAGATGTGGTCCAGATGGGTGTCGGCAAACCAAAACCATAGGTCCCGCCCCTGCTCCTGAAAGAGGCCATAGGTGACCATGCGGGGGAAAGCGCTGTCCCAGCTTTTGCTGCGGTGCACCGAGGGAGTCTCTGACAGCCAGAATTCCCCGGACCTGCTAACCTGCAGCAAATCCTTCCGGTAGAAAATAGTGGGGTACTGGCAGGTGCGGTCCACGGTCCGATGTCCGATCAGGGGCAGATAGTTGGTCAGGTTGGCGGCCAGATACTCCAGTTGGGGGACGGTGCCTTCCTGGGTGCCCAAAAGATGGGGACCGTGCGCCATGATGATCTCCACCACCAGTTCCTTACGGTATTCCCATTCATTGGGACCGTCAACGGGAGTGGCAAAGCGAAGATTGAAGGTCATCAGGCGCATATCCACCCTTAAGAGAACTTTCCCGGCAGGGTTTGCGGGAAAAACAACTCCCCGCACTGCCGCAGGAAATAAGCGTCGGTCATGCTCGCGATAAAGTCCCGGACAATCTCCGGGGGCTGGTGATTCTCCAGATAAACCGGGTCCATGGGGGATAAAAAATCCCGCCAGATAGGGGAATCAACGCGTCTTTCCTGGAGATCTTCCAAGAAACGGTCCCACAAGTTGGCGAAAAGACCTTCAATTTTCGGGGTCTGCGCCTTGATCCGGGGATTGTTGTAAATCCGCGCGTAATTAAAGTCCTTCAAGGTTTTTAAGGCCTCACCCACCTCCGGGCTGTAGCCCACATAATTCTTTTCAAAACTGTGGGTGATGAGATCGGCCACCAGGCTGTAGACAATGGCGCCGTTGGTGCGGCCCAGGCGTTGGGTCACTTCGGAAGGCAGCTCCTCCCGCTGCACCAGATTGAGAGTGATGGCGTCTTCCAGGTCCCGGCCGATGTAACTGATGGTATCCGCCAACCGCACGGCGCAGCCTTCCAGGGTCATGGGTTTGAGGGGAGTCTGGGGATCCGCCAGTTTGCGGCGCATCTCCTCTTCCAGATGGGCAAAGGTCTTTTCCCGGTCCGGGGCCAAATGTTCCAGGTGCGTTTCCCCGTCGTGACAAAGTATACCGTCCAGGACCTGGAGGGTCAGATTGAGGCCGCGGCCGTTTTTCTCCACCTGTTCCAGGAAATGCACCCCCTGGACGCTGTGGAGAAAGGGCCCGCTGCCCCGGGAGATGCAGATGTCGGAGAGGATGCGCTCTCCATCGTGGCCGAAGGGCGGGTGCCCGATATCGTGGCCCAGGGCAATGGCCTCCAGCAAGTCCTCGTTCAGGCGCAGAAAGCGGCCGATGGTGCGGGCGATTTTGGAGAGAAGCTGCACGTGCAAGACCCGGTGGCTGATGTGCTCATGATCTATCAGATAGAAGACCTGGGTCTTGTCGATATATCTGGTATAAGCCCGGGAATGGAGGATCCGGTCGGCATCCACCGCGAAATTCTGGCGGTGGCCTTCGGCAATGCGCTCTTCAAAGAGCCGCCGGCTGGCCTGAGTGCTGCGAGTGGCATAAAGGGACAGCCAGGATTCCTCCTGGAGGTCAAGAATATGCCGCAGTTCCCCCAAATTAACCATTTAAGGCTTTAATTCCCCCGGCCGAAATTTTATCATAGCTCTAGGTTCCTCTCAAGGTTTAAAGGTTTGGTTGGAATTTATTAATAATTTTGTCTATACTGCTTCCCGTTAGGGAATTCCGGACGGGACGTGACCTTAATCGACCAGGCCCGATCTTTTCCGGAAAGTGAGGTAATTATGGTCAAGGTATTGCTGGAACGCGTCATCAAGGGCAAGAATGTGGGGGAAATTGTCCGGCTGCTCAGGCAGATGCGGATCAGAGCCATGCAGCAGCCCGGCTATATCTCCGGGGAGACCCTGCATGCAGTGGATGATCCCAACCTCTACCTGGTAATCAGCACCTGGGAGTCCTTGGCCCATTGGCAGTCCTGGGTCCAAAGTCCGGAGCGGCGGCAACTGCAGGAAGAAATTGACCTGCATCTGCAGTCTCCCACCAGGGAAAGGGTGTTCACTTACTAGCGGTCAAGCTAATTGAATAACACATTATAATTACTTAAAAATATTATTAAAGTTAACTTTATCCCGGATCGATCTTATTGTAAGTCGAGAGCTTGCAATGAATTGGTACCAATATCCAATCCGCTTGATTTTGGGATTGATCCTGGTTTTAGGCCTATCCCTGGTGGGATATCGGACCTTTTTTCCAGATCTTCCCCTGGTGGGCATCATTAATTGGACCGAGCATATCAAAGGTTTCGAAGCCAGCCAGCAAGGGGTGATTGAGGGATTGCGGGAGGAGGGATTCCAGAAAGATCTCAATATCCGCCTGGCCGTAAAAAATGCCCACGGTAACCGGGACTTGGCCAGGACCATCAGCCGGGATTTCCAGAAGGAAGGGGCACGAATCCTGATTACTCTGGGGACGTTACCCACCTTGATAGCCCTGGATGCCACCACTATCCCCGTGGTCTACGCCGCCGTCGCCGCGCCCGGGGCCACCGGCCTCTCCCGCGCCACCTCTCCCCACAGGCAGCGCTTTACCGGCACGAGCATGGAAGTGCCTATTAAGGAGCAGTTGGAATATTTGCTCCTGGCCCGGCCCGGTTGTCGGCGTTTAGGGATTCTTTACTGCGACGCCACGCCGCCCGCGGTGGCCAAGGGGGAAGAAGCTGCAAGAGTGAGCCTCAAGATGGGCCTTACGCCGATCCTCCGCTCGGTGGCGGATGACCGCCCGGAACTCATCAATATGGTCCTCACTGAGCTTCTCAACCGGAAGATTGAAGCCTTGTTTATTCCCACCGATCCGGTGTTGGGGCAACCCCAGAATTTGCGGATTATTTGCGGCCGCACCAACCGCGCCAGGGTGCC
>JAKAGH010000062.1 GCA_021817645.1 Deltaproteobacteria bacterium | reverse complement strand
CTCAGCCACTCGATGACGTAGCGGCGGAAGTCCACGGCCTCCGGGTCGGTGGTGGAGACCACCATGCCATCTTTGGCCTCGGTCATACAGCTCATCTCCACCCCTTTCACCGGCCCTTCCAGGAACTTCACCGCGCACATGCGGCAGGCGCCAAAGGACCCCAGAGCCGGATGGTAGCAGAACCTGGGAATCATGATCCCCAGGCGCTCCGCGGCGGCGATGACCGTGGTGCCCGGCGGCACTTCTATCTCCCGGTGGTCGATGATCAGTTTGGGCATGGATAAATCACACGAAATTTTATTTATTCCCCGTTTTTCTACGCGGGGGCAATTTTTCTTCCCCCCTTTTCTAAAGGGGGAGCAGGGGGGATTATGCCAGCGCCTCAAATCCCCCCTATCCCCCCTTTTTCAAAGGGGGAGATAAGAGGTAGTTTTTTGCAGAAGGGTAGGAACAGAAAATCCCCCTTTTTAAAGGGAGGCTTTGCGTCTTCCCGGTTTATGCCTTTTTTTCCACCACAGTAGCCTTGATGATGGTCACCGGCTCCACGGGCACGTTCTGGTGCATGCCCTTGGTGGTGGTGGCCACGGCCTTGATCTTGTCCACCACGTCCTGGCCCTTGATGACCTTGCCGAAGACGCAATAGCCCCACCCCGGCAGGGTCTGGTCCCGATGGTTGAGCATCTTGTTGTCCACCACGTTAATAAAAAACTGGGAGGTGGCCGAATGGGGGTCCTGGGTCCGGGCCATGGCGATGGTGTAAGGCTCATTTTTGAGCCCGTTATTGGCTTCATTCTTGATGGGGGCCCGGGTGGACTTCTCCTGCATCTTGGCGTCGAAGCCGCCGCCCTGGATCATGAAGCCGCTGATGACCCGGTGGAAAATGGTGCCGTTGTAAAAGCCGTCGTTGACGTATTGGAGAAAATTGGCCGTCGTGGCCGGCGCCTTCTCAGAATTGAGTTCCAGGACGATCTCCCCCATGCTGGTTTCCAGTTTGACCAAAGGCTTGCTCCTTTCTGCCGCCGCAGCTAGACCCGCAGTGGCACTAAAGATGAAAATCAGACTGATTATCAGGATTATGTTCCAGAAAAACCGCGGTTGCAAACGTTCCATTCTTCCCTCCTGTCCCTGAAAAGTTCTTAAAATCGGTGGCACAGGCTTTCCAGCCTGTGCTGGTTAGCGAGGCAGGCGGGGACGCCCGCCCTACACTTTTTATGACTTACGGATGGGCCGATGGCCCATGAACAACGGCTCCGAAATTTTTCGTAGGGTGCGTCTTACGCACCATTCATGGCGTCTCGGCAATTCCGGAAGTTCAATTGGCGCGTAAAACGCGCCCTACAACTCCCCCCTTTGGAAAAGGGGGGCTGGGGGGGATTTGGCAAGCCTTCAAAATCCCCCTAAATCCCCCTTTAAAAAGGGGGACTTTAAGAGCCGTCTGCCGGCAGTAGCCGTTTCCGGATGAACACAAGTCAGCTAATCTCACTCCTCCGGGGGATACCACAGGTGCGGCCTGGGTTTCTGGACATTTTTAAAGGGACACCCTTTCTGGCTGATATGCTCCCGCACCTCGTCGGTAAAGTAGGTGAGGAGGCTGATTACCGGCTCCGCGGCCCCGGGTGCGAACGCGCAGTAGGATTTCGCCAGATGCCCGGCCATCTGCCGCAGCATGGGAATAAACTCCTCCTTGCCTTCCCCGTTTTCAATGCGCCACAGCAGGTCCCGGATATACGGCAGGCCCTCCCGGCAGGGGGTGCACCAGCCGCAGGACTCCCGGGCGAAAAATTCCATAAGGTTCAGGGTGGCCCCCACAAAACAGGTGTGCTGGTCGTAGACGATGATGGCCCCGGTGCCCAGGCGATGGCCCACGGCCTTCAAGGTGTCGTAGTCCATTTCCAGGTCGTAGAACTGCCGGGGCAGGTAACGGGTGGAGGCCCCTCCGGGGAGGCAGGCCTTGAACTCGCCCCCCGAGAGCATGCCGCCGGCGTGCCCTTCAATGATCTCTCGCAGCGTGGTGCCTATGGGCAGTTCATAGACCCCGGGCCGGTTGACCTTGCCGCTCACCGCATAAAGCTTGGTGCCGCTCCCGGTTTCGGTCCGGGCCAGGCCCCGGAACCATTCAGGGCCGTTTCTGACAATATGGGGCACACAGGCCAGGGTCTCCACGTTGTTCACCAGGGTGGGCAAGCCCCAGAGCCCCTGTAACGCCATATGCACCCCCTTCATGGGATGGGGCCGGTGGCCCATGATGGCGTTGACCTGGGCCGTGGCTTCGCCGCAGATGTAACGGCCCGCGCTGCGGTGCACGTCCAGCTCAAAGGAAAAGTCGCGGCCCAGGATGTTTTTCCCCAGAAAACCTGCCTGCCTGGCTACTTCCAGCTCTCTTTCCAACAGCTGCGCACCCTGCTCATACGAGGGGCGGATAAAAATGATGCCTCTCTGCGCCTGGATGGCATAGCCGGCCAGGATAGAGCCCTCGATGGCCTGGTGGGGATCTGCGTCCACCAGCACCCGGTCCTTGAAGGTCCCCGGCTCCATTTCGTCGGTATTGCACACTATATAACGGGGATGGGGCGCGTCCTCCTTCACCCCCAGCCACTTGAGGCCCGCGGGAAAGGCCGCGCCGCCCCGGCCCCGCAGGGCCGAATCTTTGACCATTTCGCAGATCTGCCTGGGGGTATATTGTTTAATAGCCTGAGCCAGGGCCTCATAGCCCCCGCTGGCCCGGTATTCGTCCAGGGTGGCCGGACGGTCTTCCCGCCGGTTCCTCAGGAGTATCGGTTCAGGCAGGGAATTCACCGGCACACCACCAAATCGCAGTATTCGGTCCGCAGTTTTTCCAGAATCCGGTCAATGCTCTCCGGGGTCAGCGGACCGTAAGGGACCCCGTTGACCAGCATGGCCGGGGCATGGTCGCAAAAGCCGACGCAGGCGGTGGGCAGCACCGTAAACACGCCGTCCGCGGTGGTCTGCCCGGCGCACACCCCCAGCTTTTGGCACAGGTAATCAAAGACCGAGCCCTCATGAAACATCCAGCAGACCACGCCGTCGCAGACATGGATGACAAAGCGGCCCACGGGCTGACGGTAGAGGAAGTCGTAAAAGGTGGCCAATTCCTCCAGTTCCAGGGGGGTCATGCCCAGCATAACCGCGGCTTCCACCAGTGCCGCGTCACTCAAGAAGCCGTAATGCGTCTGCACCGCGAACATGACGTCAATGGCCAGTTCCCGGGGCCGGGGCGCCGCCGCGATTTTTTGCTGCAGCCTCTCTTGTAATTCCTCAGGTAGCATCTACTTCAACTTCCCCAGGACTTTCAGATTTTGTGCGTCGTTTGGTAAACGGCATGATCAGATTTTCTGATGCCGCTCCATATACAAGGTTCTTAAGTCCCCCTTGGTAAAGGGGGATTTAGGGGGATTATCGGAGCTGATCATAATCCCCCCTGCCCCCCCTTTAGAAAAGGGGGAAAGACTACCAATCTTTTAAGCTGTCCGCTGACAGCTATAAGCTGACAGCTTCTTTTTCTATCGATCAATATCCGGCAGGATATAATCCCAGGACCCGACAACCGCGATGAGGTCCGAGAGCAATCCTCCCACTGTAGCCAGAGGCAGGGCCTGGACATTGGCAAACCCCGGCGTGCGGATGCGCATGCGGTAGGCCATGGGCAAGCCATCCGAGACCACGTAGTAGCCCTGCTCCCCCCGGGGCAGTTCGCAGGCCGCGTAGGCCTCCCCCCGGGGCAGCTTCGGCCCCTGGGTGACATTGATGAAATGGTGAATCAGGCTTTCAATGTCTTTGAGGCTGTCCTCTTTGGCCGGAATGACGTAACGGTAATCCTCGGTAACGTAGCGGCCGGGCGGCATGTTACGCGCGGCCTGTTCAATGATGCGCAGGCTCTGGCGCAACTCTTCCATGCGCACCAGGTAGCGGGCATAGCTGTCGCCCGCGTCGGCCGTGGGGATGTCAAAGTCAAAGGCCTCGTAGCCGGAATAAGGGAATTTTTTCCTGAGGTCCCACTCCAGGCCGCAGGCTCGAAGATTCGGCCCCGTCACCCCCCATTCCATGGCGTCCTGAAGGGAAATCACCCCCACTTCCCGGGTGCGGGCCTCAAAGATGGGATTTTTGCTGAGAAAGATTTCGTACTCCCTGATGCGGGCGGGAAAGATTTTGACGAACTCCAGCACCGGCTCTAGCCAGCCCTCCGGCAGGTCCATGGCCACCCCTCCCAGCCGGAACCAGGACGGGTGCAGGCGGCCCCCGGTGATCAGCTCGACGATGTCCATGATCTGTTCCCGTTCCCGGAAGGTGTAGAAGGTGGGGGTCATGGCCCCGCAATCGTGGGCGAAGGTGCCCAGCCACACCAGGTGGTTGCTCAGGCGGAAGAATTCGCTGAGCAGCACCCGGATGAACTGGGCCCGGTCCGGGACCTGAATTCCCGCCAGGGTCTCCACCGCGGTGACATACGGGAGGTTGTTGGCCGCGCCGCTCAGGTAATCCACCCGGTCCGTGTAGGGAATGAATTGGTGCCAGGACTGGCGCTCGCCGATCTTTTCCACGGCCCGGTGGTGATAGCCGATATCCATGTCCAGGGCGGTGATCTCTTCGCCCTTCAATGCGACAATGAAGCGCATCAGCCCGTGGGTGCTTACGTGATGGGGGCCGATATTGAGGAGAAACTCCTCTTCCCCGTCTTCCCTTTGCAGATAAATCCCCGCGTCCAGGGGCTGGTATTTCTGGGCGTCGGCCCGGGTATAAGGGGGCGTCTCCGTGGCCCGGCCGGGATAGGTCTTGCGCAGGGGGTGCCCCTCCCAATCGTGGGGCATCAGGAGCCGCCGCAACCGGGGATGGCCGTCAAAGCGGATGCCGAACATATCGAAGACTTCACGTTCGTACCAGTCGGCCGCGGGCCACAGATCGGTGATGCTCTCTGCGGCCGACTCCTCCCCTTGCAGGTCCACCTGCAGGCGCACCCGGGTGGCGGGATCGTAAGAGAGAAGCTGGTAGACCAGGGTGTAATCCGGGTAATTTGAGCGCTCCCGCCGGGCCGATTCATCCACCGCGGTCAGATCATCCAGGCGCTGAAAGCGGGGGCAGGCTTCGGTCTTCAAAAAGCGCAGCACCTCTTTGACTTTACCTCCCGCCACTTTAAAGACCGGCATATCCGAGGTCTCCGGGATTTCCCGGAGATCCTCCCCGAACCTCTCCTTTAAGTCCTGGGCCAGGGACTTCTCCGTCTCGCTCAATTCAATGCGGCGGGGCGGCGGGGTCCACATCGTCTCTGCGCGGCTCTCCCAAAAGGCAGGAGGATTCACCGCGGTCCCCCGGATCAAGGTGCCATAGTAGCCGGGTCCCCGGGAGTCCCGGGATTTGCTCACGCCGTCCACCAGTATGGGTTTTTGGGTGCCTTGGGTGCCGCCCGCGAGGTGCAGGATACTGCGGGTGGGCCGCTCCGACCTAACCTTTTCCTGGAGGAGTACTATGCTTTGCAAAACGGCTTCGGGCCGGGGGGGGCAGCCGGGGATATAAAGGTCCACCGGCAGGATCTGGTCCACCCCCTGGACCACGCTGTAGACGTCGTACATGCCGCCGCAGTTGGAGCAGGAGCCCATGGAGATGACCCACTTGGGTTCCGGCATCTGCTCATAGAGCCTGAGGACCACCGGCGCAATCTTCTTGAAGACCGTGCCGGAAATGATGAACAGGTCCGACTGCCGGGGGGTGCCCCGCAGGACCTCGGCGCCGAACCGGGAGAGGTCGTAACGGGAAGTGACCGCCACCGCCTCTTCGATGAAGCAGCAGGACAGGCCGAAAAACATGGGCCAGAAGCTGTAGGCCCTGGCCCAGTCTATCAGGGCGTCCAGGAGGTTCGGCTTCAGGCTGCGGGCGTTTTCCGGATGTTGGACGCGGCTGGCCCCCAATCCAGGCCTCCTTTTTGCCACAGATAGAACAGGGCGATGAGCAAGATCGCGATAAAAAAGGAAATCTGCAGCCATCCCAGCCAGCCCAGAGGCTCAAAGGCCACGGCCCAGGCAAAGATGTAAGCCGCCTCCACATCGAAAATCAGAAAGAAGATGGCCACCAGATAGAAGGCCACCGGGAAACGGAGCCGGGCCTCGCCGGTGGGGATCACCCCGCATTCATAAGGCCGCAGCTTTTCGGGGGTTTCTTTCTTTTCCCCCAGCCACCCGGCCAGAAACAGAAGCAGCGCCATTAACCCCAGCACCAGGGCGGTGTATAAGGCCAGGCTCAGCAGGCCGGGTTCCCAAGGAGAAAAATGGACAGCCGCCGCAGTTTCCATGGTGGTCCCAGAAAAGCGAATCTTTCCCGAAAAATGGGGAAGGTGTTAGTAAATCGCGGCTTTAGCCGCGACTATACCTACGTTGTCTTTATTCTGACATCCAAAAACTAACAACGTCCCGACCCACTGTCAAGGCGAACCAATCTCCCTGCCGGCCGCAGAAGCACAGAGCCACCGCTTGACAGCGCCCGGCTGGTTCTTATTTTAAGGAAGACTGAAAATGAGGATTGGCCGCTTCATCCGGGCCATCTCCCCAGGAGGAGAATTTCTGAACGCTACTCCGGTGGTCGCGGCTGCGCCATTTTCCCGGCTCAAGTTTTTCCTGGCCCTGTCCCGGACGCCCCATGGGCTGCTGGACCTGGCTACTCCGGCCCTGGCAGCCTTGCTCTGGCTCGGGGCTCTGCCCTCCCCGGCGGTGGCTGCTTTGGGCCTGCTCACCGCGTTTGCCGGCTACACCGCAGTCTATGCCTTGAATGACCTGGTGGACTACCGGGTGGATCGGGAAAAAATCCGGGAAGGGGGCCTGCAGGCAGATGGCAGCTACCTGGATGGGGCGCTGGTGCGCCATCCCCTGGCTCACGGACTGCTGACCTGGAAAGAAGGTCTCATCTGGGCGGGAGGCTGGGCCCTGGTGGCCCTGGCCGGGGCGTATCTCTTGAACCCGGTGTGCGCCGCGGTCTTCATGGCCGGGTGTCTGCTGGAGACCGTCTATTGCCTGCTGCTCTCCGTCAGCCATCTGCGCACCCTGGTGAGCGGCGTAGTCAAAACTTTGGGGGGCATAGCCGGGGTCTTTGCCGTGGATTCCTCCCCTTCTCCCTTGTTCCTGCTGCTCCTGGTCCTGTGGCTGTTCTTCTGGGAGATCGGGGGGCAAAACATCCCCGCGGATTGGCATGATCTGGAAGAAGACCGGCGCTCGCGGGCGCAGACTTTGCCGGTGCGCTATGGTCCCAGGGGCGCGGGCAGCATCAGTTGGGGGTGTCTCTGCCTCAGCGTGGCCCTGAGCCCCCTGGTTTTGGGGCTCTCCCCGGCCCGGCTGGCCTGGCCGCTGCTCACCCTTGCTTTGGGGTGCGGGATCTACTTGCTGCTCCTGCCCGGGTGGCGGCTGTACCGCAGCCGGGAGCGCGAGCAGGCTTCCGCTCTATTTAATAAAGCGTCCTACTATCCCCTGGCCATACTCCTGGTGATTTTGGCCGGTTTCATGTCTTGATTTCTGGTAGGGCGCTTCGTAAACAGCAAGGCATTAAATCAGGCGAAAACCTGAGCCACAGGGTATTAAAGTCCCCCTTTGAAAAAGGGGGATTTAGGGGGATTTTAGGGAGTTAATGCAAATCCCCCCTGCCCCCTTTTTCAAAGGGGGGTAAAACACTGATTTTAAATGTCAGAGCAATTATAAATTGCATCAACTATAACCATAATTGCCAGGGGCAACACCAGATATGTCCGCAATTATTCATTCCCTGCAAAGGGAGAGCTTATCTTCGGAAGAATCCGGGTGGGCGGTCCGGCAATCCCGGTTTCCCAGGCTGCGGCGGCAGCTGCATCCCTGGATCATCCATTTTCCCATCACGTTCCTGCTCTCCGCCACTTTTTTCAGCCTCCTGTATCTCCTGACCCGGATCAAATGCTTTCAGGATACGGCCTCCCACTGCCTGGCCGGGGGAGTGCTATTCACCCCGCTGGCCATCGCCACCGGTTTGCTTACCGAGAAACAAAATTTCCCCGATCCCCCCAAAAGCGCCAGGACCGAAAAAATCCTGTCCCTGATCCTGATGACTGCCACTTTGGCGGCCTTTATCTGGGGCCTGGTCGAGCCGGATATTTTGGATCACTTGCAGGGGTGGAACTTCGTCTACCTCTTGCTGATACTGTTGCTGACGCCTTTGGTGACCGTCATCGGTTACTTCGGGGGCATGATTACTTTTCCCTTGGAATGATAATGGACCCGCAAGCCCAACCGAACCCGGATACGCAAGAAAATCCTCTGGTGGCGTCTCTTTCCCCCTGGTGGAAGCAAGGCGTGATCCTGACCATGATCATCGGCTTTTCTATACTCATCTGGATCGCGGTCCGGGCTTATCAGGATGCTCCTCCTATTCCCGAGAAGGTGGTGAATCTTTCCGGGGACACATTGTTCACCGGCAACGATATCCTGGCCGGACAACAGGTGTTCTTGAAGTACGGGCTCATGGAGAATGGCACCATTTGGGGCCATGGAGCCTACTTGGGTCCGGACTTCTCCGCCGCCTATCTCCACATCCTGGCGATAGACGCCAGGGAACTGTTGGCCAGGCAACTCTTTGGCCGCGAGTGGTCAGCCCTCGACACCGCCCCAGGGGATACGGTCAACAATGCGGTGCGGGACCTTCTCAAGGAAAACCGCTATAACCCCCAAAATAAGACCTTGATCTTCCAGGAGCCCGAAGCTGTGTCCTACCGGCGGCAAATTGACCAATGGGCCGGCTACTTCGCAAATCCCAAGGAGAACGCGGGGTTAAAAGTCCGTTATATTCGCGACCCCCGGGAATTGCGGCAACTGACCGCGTTCTTCGCCTGGACGGCTTGGGCCTCAGCGGCCAAACGGCCGGGACAGCCTTATTCCTATACCAATAATTTTCCTTACGATCCCCTGGTGGGCAACACTCCCACCTCCGATGCCATCTTATGGAGCGCCCTGAGTCTCATTACTTTGTTGGCCGCAACGGCCCTCATCCTCTTCGCGTTTGGCAAGTTTGATTATCTGGGCTGGAAAGGCATAGGCGGGCAAATCCATCCGCAGATGCTGCCGGGCGTGGCCACCGCCAGTCAGAAAGCCACCATCAAGTATTTTGTCATCGTCACCGTGCTTTTTCTAACCCAGGTGTTGGTGGGCGCAGCCACGGCCCACAATCGGGCCGAGCCAGGGAGCTTTTACGGGATTAATTTGTATGAGTACTTTCCCAGTAATATTTTGCGCACCTGGCACCTGCAACTGGCCATCTTTTGGATTGCCACCTCCTATGTGGCCGGAGGCTTGCTGCTTGCACCGGCCCTGGGAGAAGAGGAACCCCGGGGGCAAGCCAAAGGTGTCCACCTCTTGTTCTGGGCCCTGATCCTGGTGGTGGGCGGCAGCCTCCTGGGAGAAATTTTGGGAATCAACCAGCTCCTGGGAGACCTTTGGTATTGGTTGGGCCATCAAGGTTGGGAATATCTGGACCTGGGCCGGGGCTGGCAAATTCTGCTGGCCGCAGGACTTATTTTCTGGATCTTCCTTTTGTTCCGGGCAATTACCCCGGCCCTAAAAGACCCACAGCGCCGGGAGATCTCCTCTCTTTTCATGTTCGGGGCTCTGGCCATTCCCCTTTTTTATCTCCCGGCTTTCTTCTTTGGGCAGGCCACCAATTTTTCAGTAGTGGACAACTGGCGCTTCTGGATCATCCATCTATGGGTGGAGGGATTCTTCGAACTCTTTGTCACCGTCATGGTGGCGGTGATCTTCTTCAGATTGGGGCTGGTCTCCCGCCTCACTGCGGTCCGGGTAATCTACTTGGATGCTATTCTCTTCCTGGGAAGCGGCATTGTCGGCACCGGCCACCACTGGTACTGGACGGGCCAGTCCCACATCAATTTGGCCCTGGCGGCTATGTTCTCCGCAATGGAGGTGGTCCCTCTGACCCTTCTCACGCTGGATGCCTGGGACTTCGTCAAATTGACTAAAGGGCACTGCGACATCTGCGGAAAGTCCATTGCCCTTCCCCACAAATGGGCTTTTTATTTTCTGATGGCCGTAGGCTTTTGGAATTTCGTGGGCGCCGGCATCTTCGGCTTTCTCATCAATCTGCCTATTGTCAGTTACTTTGAAGTGGGCACCATCCTCACACCCAATCACGGCCACGCCGCCTTGATGGGCGCGTTCGGCATGGAGGCCATTGCCCTCATGGTCCTGGGCTGCCGGCTGGTGCTTTCGGATGCCCAATGGGAACTCCCGGAAAGATATATCCGCGTCTCTTTTTGGGGATTAAACCTTGGCCTGGCTTTGATGGTGGCGGGGAATCTTTTCCCCGGGGGCGTACTCCAGTTCTATGACGTCTTGCAGCACGGCTATTGGCATGCCCGAAGCCAGGAATACCTGAGTCAAGACTGGGTGAGGTTCATCGAATGGTGCCGCTTGCCCGGTGATCTGATCTTTATTTTTGCAGGGGTCGTGCCCCTGATGCTGGCTGCTGCTTTAACTTACCGTTCTCTGATTTCCTCTCCTGCCGATGGATAGGAAGGATGATGGAAAGCAGCCGTCAGTTCCTGGACCTGAAACGAGAAAATTCTCCATGACTGAACCTGAGAAACAAATTACCTTAGACGAGCTGGCCGCGGCGGACGGCACGGACGGGAAACCCGTCTATATCGCCTATCAGGGCCGGGTCTATGATGTCAGTGAGAGCCCTTTATGGGACGGCGGCTGGCATATGGCCAGCCACCAGGCCGGACAGGACCTGGCCGGTGAGTTTGATGACGCGCCCCATGGGCAGGAGGTCTTCGAGCGCTATCCCCTGGTGGGGGTGCTTAAGGCGGAAACGACCACAGGCCCGGCAGCCCCGGAAAAGCCCCCCGTAGCTGCCATCCCCGGTTGGCTCTCCCGGCTGCTGCACCGCTTTCCCCTCCTCAAGCGCCATCCCCATCCCATGCTGGTGCACTTTCCCATTGTCTTCATGATTGCCGCCACTGCCTTCAACGTCCTCTATCTGCTCACCGGCAGGAAGTCTTTCGAGCTGACCGCGTTTAATTGTCTGGGGGGCGGGGTGCTCTTTACGCCCCTGGTCATCCTCACCGGCCTCTTTTCCTGGTGGCTGAACTATCAGGCCCGGCAACTGCGGCCGGTGGTGATCAAACTCGTCCTGTCCCCGATTCTGTTCGCCTGCGCCCTGTCCGCATTTATCTGGCGCTGGCTGCGCCCGGAAACCATGGAACACCTGGGCGGGGTGAATCTCGTTTATCTGGCGCTGATATTTTTATTATTCCCCCTGGTCACCATCATCGGTTGGTACGGAGCGCAGATCACTTTTCCGATTCACGAGGAATATAAGGAAGGATCCATTTCATCCAGTAACGGCTGAGGTCGGCAGATGGTTCTTAAAGTCCCCCTTTGAAAAAGGGGGATTTAGGGGGATTTGCGAAGGCTTTCAAAATCCCCCCCAGCCCCCCTTTTCCAAAGGGGGGAGTTTAAAGAGATTCCTCAAGACCTCGGAACCTGGAACTTTGAACTTTTCTTAAGGAGGCGCCACCGCCATGTCCATGCCGGAGAAAATAGCCGAGTTAAAGAAAATAGCCACCCTGATCCGCTATTATATTCTGGCGGCCACCACCGAGGCGGGCTCCGGCCACCCCACCTCTTCCCTGTCGGCCACGGAACTGATGACCGCGCTCCTTTTCGGCGGTTACTTCCGGTTCGACCTGGAGCGGCCGGAACATCCCAACAACGACCGCCTGATCTTTTCCAAGGGGCATGCCTCCCCCCTCTTTTACGCGCTCTGGGCTGCAGCCGGAAAAATCCCGGCCGAGGAACTGATCACGACCTACAGGAAATTCGGCAGCCCCCTGGAAGGCCACCCCACCGTGAGGTTCCCTTATTGCGAGGCGGCCACCGGTTCCCTGGGCCAGGGCCTGTCCATCGGCTTGGGCATGGCCCTGAACGCCAAGTACCTGGACAAGCTCCCCTATCTGACT
>JAKAGH010000397.1 GCA_021817645.1 Deltaproteobacteria bacterium | reverse complement strand
AGCTCATGGCCGGGCTGTACTTCATGCCCAACTCCCCCACCCTGATGAACGCCGGCCGGGAACTGGGCCAGCTCTCCGCCTGTTTTGTCCTGCCGGTGGAGGACTCCATCGAAAGCATCTTCGACGCCATCAAGCACACCGCCATCATCCACAAATCCGGCGGCGGCACCGGCTTCTCCTTCTCCCGCATCCGCCCCGAAAACGACGGCGTGCAGTCCACCAAAGGCGTGGCCTCCGGCCCCATCTCCTTCATGAACATCTTCGACGTGGCCACCGAGACCATCAAGCAGGGCGGCACCCGCCGGGGGGCCAACATGGGCATTTTGCGCATCGACCACCCGGATATCGAACGCTTCATCACCTGTAAGAACGACACCAAGCGCCTCAACAACTTCAACATCTCCGTGGGCCTCACCGACGCGTTCATGGACGCGGTGAAGAACAAAGCGGACTTTCCCCTGCGCAACCCCCGCACCGGCGAGGAAGTGAAAAAGGTCAAGGCCGACGCCCTTTTCGACCTCATCGTCCAGAGCGCCTGGGCCACCGGCGAGCCGGGCATCATCTTCCTGGACGCCATCAACCGCCACAACACGCTGCCCCACCTGGGGGAGATCGAGTCCACCAACCCCTGCGGCGAGCAGCCCCTGCTCCCCTACGAGTCCTGCAACCTGGGGTCCCTCAACCTGGCCAAGGTGGTCAAGGACGGCAAAGTCGATTATCCCCACCTGAAAAAGATCGTGCATGCCGCGGTCCACTTCCTGGACAACGTCATCGACGCCAACAACTTCCCCCTGGAGGCCATCAAAGAGCAAACCCTGGCCAACCGCAAAGTCGGCCTGGGGGTCATGGGCTTCGCCGATATGCTCCTGCAAATGGGGATTCAATATAATTCCGACGACGCGGTCCAGGTGGGCGAAGAGGTCATGGCCTTTATCCAGAAGGAGGCCCGCCAGGCCTCCGCGCTGCTCGCCGACAAGCGGGGCAATTTTAAATATTACGCGGGCAGCCGCTATGACGGCAACGGCATCGGCCGCATGCGCAACGCCACCACCACCACCATCGCGCCCACCGGCACCATCAGCATCATCGCCGGTTGCTCCAGCGGCATCGAGCCGCTGTTTGCCATCTCCTACGTGCGCCGGGTCCTGGAGGGCACCGAGTTGGTGGAGGTCCACCCCTATTTCGAGGAACTGGCCAAGCGCCGGGGCTTCTACAGCGCCGAGCTGATGCGCCAGATCGCCCAAAGCGGCTCCATCCGCGAATTCCCGGAGATTCCCCAGGACGTCCGCCGCCTCTTCGTCACCGCCCACGAGGTCTCGCCCCAGTGGCACATCCGCCTCCAGGCCGCGTTCCAGAAATACACCGACAACGCCGTGTCGAAGACTGTGAACTTCCCCCACCAGGCCCAGCCGGAGGACGTGCGTGAGGTCTATCTTATGGCCCACGAGAAAGGCCTCAAGGGCGTCACCATCTACCGGGACGGCTCCCGGGACCAGCAGGTCCTGAGCTTCGGGGCCGCCAAGCCCCAAAAGCTGGAGTACATCACCCCCCGGCCCAGGCCCGAGCGCACCACCGGGGCTACGGAACTCATCAACACCGGCTGCGGCAAGCTCTACGTCACGGTGAATAGAGACGACCTGGGCTTTTGCGAGGTCTTTGCCCAGATGGGCAAAACCGGGGGCTGCGCCTCCTCCCAGATCGAATCCACCGGCCGCCTCATTTCGCTCGCCTTGCGCTCCGGGGTGAAGATCGACGCCATCATTAAACAGATCACCGGTATCCGCTGCCCCAGCTCCATCTGGCAAAACGGCCACCAGGTGCTGTCCTGCCCCGACGCCATCGCCAAAGTCCTCGCCAACATCGCCCAGGTGGAAGCCCCGGCCCCCACCATGACCATGGCCGCCTGCCCCGACTGCGGCGGCGCGATTGAGCATGAGAGCGGGTGTTTAGTTTGCCACAGCTGCGGCTTTTCGAAGTGTAGCTAATGAATCTTGGGGAAGGGGGCCAGGGGTCGAATCTTTGTCCTTGCGAAAGCGGTAAGGATTTCTCCACATGTTGTGGTCCATATGCCACGCTGCTACAAAGATTAGAACACCTGGATGAAACGCTTTTAATATCTTGGATTAACAGATATTCTCCTCCAATTCAGGAATCATTCAGGAAAAAAGCTAAAAGTATCGTTTTCCGTATTTCGATTTATGCAGATATCGTTTTCGAGTCTCTATACCCACTAGGTTTCAGACCCTTCCCCCAGGAGCAAGATCACCTTGATGAATCTATTATCGCTGCAAAACATAATATAATGCTTTCATTATTTGCTTCTTTATCATGCCTTGCTCAAGGTCTGTTCCTTCAAAGCGGATCATTAATAAGATGTTGCATAGAAGATTCTCTTGTCTTACTTGATCTGTTTGAGCATGATTCTCAACTTGTAAAATTACTTTCAGGAGATTATTCAGCTAATAATGTTATCAAACGAGTTAAGCAATATATTCCCAAATATTTTATGCGTTGGTATGGACATTATTCCGCCAATTTTACTCATTTCGGTCCATTCCATACTGCACCATATACACCAAACGCATGTTATGCAGATAATTGCATCCTCGGGGCTGGACTAGAAAATCTGCTTCTTGCTACATACATGATCCATGTCGTTTTAGAACGGCTCATTTCAAGCAACTACATAAGCCATTCCTTTGGGCTTCTGTCAGTGGTGGCGCAGAGTTTATGGAAGATAATAATATAACTTATTATGTCAGTAATCTTCAAAAGGAGCGTCACAAATGCTATTAAATTCGATGAAATGTTTCCACTGAATTCTGATTATAAGTTTCTCCTTGAGATTTCTAGGTTCTTAACATTTGAATA
>JAKAGH010000396.1 GCA_021817645.1 Deltaproteobacteria bacterium | reverse complement strand
CTTGCTGGAGCGCTCCACGCACCTGCGGCCGGAGCATGGCGGCGGCTCGCTCACCGCCCTGCCTGTGGTGGAGACCGAGGCCCAAAACATCGCGGCCTATATTCCCACCAACCTCATTTCCATCACCGACGGGCAGATCTACCTCACGCCCGGCTTATTCCAGAAAGGGCTCTTCCCGGCGGTGGACGTGGGCAAGTCGGTCTCCCGGGTGGGCGGCAAGGCGCAATTGCCCGCGTATCGGACCGTGGCCGGGGATTTACGCCTGACTTATTCCCAGTTTCAGGAGCCTGGAAGCTTTCTCCCGCTTCGGCACCCGGTTGGATGAACGCACCCGGAAAACCCTGGATCATGGTTACCGGGTCCGGGAGGTGCTCAAACAGGCCCAGTTCGATCCCATGCCCGTGGCCCACCAGATTGGCGTGTTGCTGGCGGTGACCCAGGGCTTGTTCGACGACATCCCCCCGGAACAGGTGGCGGCCGCGGAAAAGGCGGTGCGGCGTATGCTCTGCGAGCAGCTCCCGGAGCCGTGCCGGCGCATCGAAGCCGGAGAAAAGCTCAGTGATAAAGAACGCCAACTCATTTTGCGGAAAATAAAAGAGGTTGTCCAATTGTCCCTGGAGCAGGGCGATGGAAACCGGTTGTAGGGTGCGTCTCACGCACCATTAAACTCGATTGAAGATACAGATAGCATAATGGTGCGTAGGACGCACCCTACAGAGCCATGGAAACTATTGAATCATTGAGAAGAAAAATCGTGGTTTCCCAAGACCTGCGGGAAGTGGTGAAAACCATGAAGACCATCGCCGCGGTCAGCATCCGGCAATTTGAGAAGGCCGTGGCCTCTCTGCGCCAATACAGCCGCACCGTGGAAATGGGCATGCAGATTGTGATGCGCAGCCACCCGGAGGAAAACACGCAAACACGGCCGGCTCCCGGTCGGCGCCTGGGCGCGATTCTTTTCGGCTCGGAGCTGGGCATGTGCGGCCAGTTCAACGAGTTGCTGGTCTCCTATGCCCTGGACCGGTGCAATGAACTGCAAGTGGCAAAAAAGGATCGCGCCATAATTGCCGTGGGAGCCCGGGCCGTCTCCCGCTTGGAAGAAGCGGGGGAACAGGTGCAGGCTTATTTCCCCGTTCCCGGCGCGGTCAGCGGCATCACCTCCCAGGTCCAGGAATTACTGTTGCAGATCGAGGCGTGGCAATGCCCCGGGGGCATCGACCGGATCATGCTATTTCACCATCAACCGGTATCCGGTGCGGTTTACCGGCCCCAGGCCGTGCCGCTTCTGCCCATCGATCTGGACTGGCTGGAAAGCCTGGGGCACAAGCCCTGGCCTTCCCGGGTACTGCCTACTTTCACCATGGCCCGCCCCCGGCTGGTTTACGCCCTGCTGGGGCAGTACCTCTTTGTGTCATTGTACCGGGCCTTCGCCGAGTCCCTGGCCAGTGAAAATGCGTCCCGCCTCGCGGCCATGCAGGCCGCGGAAAACAATATTGAAAAGCGCCTGAAGGAACTGCAGCTGCGCTACAACCAGTTGCGCCAGAGCACCATCACCGAAGAACTTTTGGATATCGTTGCCGGATTTGAAGCGTTGACCGGAAAAAACCACTGATCCCATGCGCCTTAAAAAAGGAGATTATATTGATCCTTATTTATATTGATCCTTCCCTGCCGACTGCAAGCAAGGGTGCATAATTTGAAAATAATCCAGGAATGATTATGGTTAGAAAAAATATTGCCGAGGCCCACAGGAAGCCATCATGGGGAAGAGCAAGATAATCTGGTTTACCCTGGCGGGAATGCTGGCAGGCTACCTCTTGTTCCATCCCTTCGCCATGTTGGCCAACACCCTGGGCCCGCGCCTGCCTAACTTTCCCAAGGAATTTACCTTTTGGGGCCACCACCTGCGAGTCTCTTTCGGCCCGGAAATGCTGGCCATGGGCGGGGCTTTCGCCTTCATGGGGGGACTGGCGGGTTTCTTTTTTGGTATCTGGTATTACCAGAAGGAAAAGCTGATGACGGAACGGCTGGAATCCCAGCGCCGCCAGGTAGCACTGGAAACCCTACAGGAATTAATGGTCACCCTGGCCCATCATATCCGCAACGCCAACGTGGTGATCGGCGGCTTCAGCGCCCGGATGCTCAAAAACCTGCCCGATCCGGAAGTGCAGCGCCAATTGCACCTGATTCAGCAAGCCTCCCGGGAGATCGAAGCGGTAATCGCCGCCCTGGAAAGTCTCTCACAGATTGACCGCACCAGGTATATCGACGAATGGGCGACCAAGATGATTGACCTAAAACAGGAACTCGAAGCCAGATTGGCGACGTTCGAGTCTCCGAGGGATGTCCCATGAACGATGAACCCATCAATCCGGTAGTTCTAAAATCCCCTATCCGCCGGGAAAAAACCTGGGGCTATCCCTGGCTGGGCGTCGTGTTTGGCGTGGCCGTCGGTGTCCTGATCGGGCATCCGCTGGCCATGCTGGCGTATAACTTCCACGAATGTTTGATGGCAGGAACCACTTGTGATGTGACCGGCGCTCTATCTCATAGCTTCCGCTTCCACATGTGGCCCATGATGCTGATCTTCTCCATATTTGGCGGAGTGTCCTGGGGGATTATAGGTTTTGTCTTAAAGCGTCTCCGGGAGAACCGCCTGCGTCTGGATACCTTGCACCAGGAATTCGAATTCCAGGTGGCCACCCTGAGACACCATTATAAAAACCTGGCCCTGGGCATCCACGGGTTCTCCGGCAGGATCAAGCGAAAGCTGGCCCATTTGGATGAAACCTTTCAACATTGCCTGTTGCAGGGCAACTGCCCCTCTTATGAAGAATTGCACTCGGAATTCGACTCTCTGCTGAACAATTTCAG
>JAKAGH010000395.1 GCA_021817645.1 Deltaproteobacteria bacterium | reverse complement strand
CCCCCATTTTAAGTCCCGGGCTTTTTTTTTGTCAAGGATAAAATCATCTCCGGCAGAAAAAAGAACAAAGTTTAGGAAATCAGACTGATCCAGGTAGCAAAACCCAAGCCAATGCCCACCAGGCCGTTGAGAGTGAAAAAGGCCGGGGGCAGGCGGAGGGGGCCACGCAGAAAGAGAATCAAGTGCTGGCCGGCCAGAACCGCCGCCCCCAGGAGTGCGGCCAGGGTGTAGATTCCCTGCAGCCCTGCCAGGTAGCCGGTGAGCAAAAAACCGCCAGCCGCGGCCAGGTGGCACCCAGCGGCCAGTCCGCGGGCCTGTAGGGACCCCAACCGGACTGGCAGGGAATGAAGACCCGTCTGCCGGTCAAACTCCTCGTCCTGGAGGGCATAAAGGATATCAAAACCCGCCACCCAGAAAAGCACGGACAAAGCCAGGACCAGAACCTGCAGGCTCAAGTCGCCCCTGACCGCCAGCCAACCTCCCACCGGAGCGAGGCCCAAGCCCAGGCCCAAAATAAAATGGGTGGCGGCAGTGAACCTTTTGGAGAGGGAGTAACCTAAAATCACCGCCAAGGCCAGGGGGGAGAGGGCCAGGCACACCCAATTAAGCTGGCTCGCGGCCCCGATAAAAATCAGGCTGTTGACCACCACAAAGACCAGCACCGCCTTCATTTTCAGCCGTCCCTGGGGTAAAGAGCGGGTGGCGGTTCGGGGATTGGCGGCATCGAAAGGGGCGTCGACCAGACGATTGAAGGCCATGGCCGCACTGCGGGCCGCGACCATGGCCACCAGAATAAAGAACGTGGTTCTCCCGGCCGGCCAACCCCGGGCCGCGAGCATGGCCCCCATGAAGGCAAAGGGCAGGGCCAGGACGCTGTGGCCGATTTTGATCATGTCCAGGATTTCCCAAATATTTCGCCAAAAATTACCCATGCGATGCCTTAAAAAAATTTCACCACCAAGACACGAAGACACAAAGAATCACAAAGGAAAAAATTAATCATGATCTCGGCACAGCCGAGATCATGATTAATCAATTTCTTGGTGTCCCTTTGTGTCTTCGTGTCTTGGTGGTGAATCATTATTTCTCTCCCCAACGCGGGCTTAACCGATGTTCCAGGCCCAGGTGGTCCAGGATGCGGCCCACCAGTTGCCGGGCCAGGTCCTCCAGGGTTTGGGGGCGATGGTAAAAGCCGGGACAGGCGGGGAAGATGGTGGCCCCCGCAGTGGCAGCCCGGGTGAGGTTCTCCAGGTGGATGAGGTTCAACGGGGTTTCCCGGACCACCAGGAGCAGAGGCCGTTTTTCTTTGAGAAAGACCTCTCCGGCCCGGTGGATCAGGTGGCGGCCTACTCCCTGGGCAATGGCCCCCAGAGAGCCCATGGTGCAGGGGATGACCACCATGGCCCGGGCCCGGAAAGAGCCGCTGGCCAGAGGTGAGGTGAAGTCATCCACCCGGTGCCAGATGGCCCGGGGGGCCAGGGCTGCCGGGGTCAGCCCCAGCTCCAGGGAGAGCACCTGCTCCCCAGCAGAGGAAATGACCGCGTGCAGTTCCAGGTCCGGCCGCGTGGCGAAATAACTGAGAAGCTCCCGGGCGTAAATCATGCCGGAGGCCCCGGTGACGCCCACTACGTAACGGTTCATACCAGTCCCAGTTTCGGCCACAATTCGTCCACCTTGCGTTTGACTTCCGGGTCCATATCAATGACCGGCGGCCACTCCCGGGTAAAACCTTCCTCCGGACCTTTGCGGGTGGCGTCAATGCCCATCTTCGAGCCGTAATGGGGCAAGGGCGAGGCATGGTCCAGCACGTCCACCGGCCCCTCGGCGAAGACCACATCCCGCTTGGGGTCCACGTTATTGCCCAGGCGCCAGAGCACCTGGGACAGGTCTTGTACGTCCACCTCCCGGTCAAAGATGACGATGATCTTGGTGAACATCATCTGCCCCAGGCCCCAGAGGGCATGCATCACTTTGCGGGCATGGCCCGGATAGCGTTTGTCGATGCTGACAAAGGCCAGGTTATGAAAGACTCCTTCCACCGGCAGATTGAGGTCCACGATTTCCGGCAGGGTTTTCTTCATCAAAGGCAAGAAGATGCGTTCCGTGGCCTTGGCAATGAAGCAGTCCTCCATGGGGGGCCGCCCGACGATGGTGGCCGGATAGACCGCGTCCCGGCGCTGCGTCAGGGCGGTGACATGGAACACTGGATAATCGTCGGCCAGGGAATAATAGCCGGTATGATCTCCGAAGGGGCCTTCCCGGCGGCGTTCTCCCGGGGCTACGTAGCCTTCCAGGACGATCTGGCTTTCCGCGGGCACCATGACCGGTTGGGTGAGGCAGTTGACCATCTCCACCGGCTCTCCCCGCAGAAACCCGGCAAAGACGATCTCATCAATGTCTTCCGGCAAGGGTGCGGTGGCGGCATAAGTCACTGCGGGATCGGCGCCGATGGCCACCGCCACCGGGAGCATCTCTCCTTTAGCCTCCGCCACCCGGTAGTGCTGGGCCCCGCCTTTGTGCCGGTGCCAGTGCATGCCGGTGGTGCAGGCGTCATAAACCTGAAGGCGGTACATGCCCACGTTGCGCTTGCCGGTCTCCGGATGGTGGCTGAAAACTGCCGGCAAAGTGATGAAAGGGCCGCCGTCTTCGGGCCAGCAGGTAAGGACCGGCAACCTCCTGAGATCCACCTGATCGCCGGTAAAAACCACCTCCTGGCAGGGGGCCTTGGACACGGTTTTGGGAAACATCCGCCCCAGCCGGGCCAGCTTGGGGAGGAGCTGCAGTTTCTTCATCAGGGTATTGGCTTCCGCCTCCAGAAAAGAGAGAAGTTCCGTGGCAATATCATCCAGGGAGTCCACTTCCAAGGTCAGGCACATG
>JAKAGH010000394.1 GCA_021817645.1 Deltaproteobacteria bacterium | reverse complement strand
AATATGCCCAATATTATCCCCTCTCCCCTCGGGGGAGAGGGTTAGGGTGAGGGGGGCGACTTTGGCTAAGTGGCTGTAATCAGTCCAAAGACGCCACCCCCACCCCGACCCTCCCCCCTCGAAGGGGGAGGGAGAAAGAGACCCAAGTTATGTAAGGCATTCCTGGGACACGACACTAGGCCCTGAATGACAGAAATGAACTCTTACTGGCAAGAAAGATACCTGCACGGCGGCAGGATCTGGGGCAATGAACCCAGCCCCACCGCAAGTTTGGCCGCGGTGCTGTTTCAGCGGCACGGGGTGCAGCGCGTCCTGGTGCCCGGCGCGGGTTACGGCCGCAATGCCGGGTTCCTGGCCCGGACCGGCTTCGCCGTCACCGGCGTGGAGATTTCCCCGGAGGCCATCCGGCTGGCCGCGGCGGACCACCCAGGCGTGACCTTCGTCCAGGGCTCCTTCCTGGACGCGCCCCTGAAGTCCGGGTCCTTCGACGCGGTTTACTGCTTCAACATCCTGCACCTGTTCCGGCAGGCGGACCGGGAGCGGTTCATGCAGCGCTGCCGGGACTGCCTGCGGGATGGCGGCCTGGTCTTCATGGCGGTCTTCTCGGACGAGGAGCCCAGTTACGGCCGGGGGGCGCAGCTGGAGGAGAACACTTTCGAGAGCAAGCCGGGGCGGCCGGTGCATTATTTTACTGCGGCCGACCTGGACAGTCATTTCCGGGGTTTTAAGATCATCGAGCGCGGCCAGGTGGAAGACCCGGAGGACCACGGCGGCCAGGGCCCCCACGTGCATTTTTTGCGCTACGTGGCTGCGTTCCGGCGGCCGCGGCATGAGTTCGACGGCGAGCGCTACCGGGAAGCCGCGGGCCACCAGCTGGAGTGGGGCGAACAGCTCATTGCCGGGCTGGAGCTGCGGGGCGATGAACGCATCCTGGACCTGGGCTGTGGTGACGGCACGGTCAGCACCCGGCTGGCCGAGCGGGTGCCCCGGGGCTCGGTCCTGGGGATCGACGCCTCGGCCGGGATGATCAACGCGGCCCAACCCCTGGCGCGGCCGAACCTGCGCTTTGTGCTCCAAGATATCTATGCCATGGACTTTGAAGGCGAATTCGGCCTGATTTTCTCCAACGCCGCCCTGCACTGGCTGCGAGACCACCGCGGGTTGCTGGAATCCTGCCGTCGGGCCCTCCGGGAAGGCGGCCGCGTTCGCTTCAGCTTTGCCGCGGCCGGTAACTGCCCGGCCTATATCCGGGCCATCCGGAAGATGATTGCCGCACCTGAATACGAGCAGTATTTTCAGGACATTGAGTGGCCCTGGTACATGCCGGAGGCCGGCGACTATGAAGCTCTGGTGCGACAGGCGGGCTTCGGGGAAGTCTCGGTTTGGGTCGAGAACGCCGACCGCACCTTCACCAGGGATCAACTAGTCGCGGGCATTGACCAGCCGGCCATCGTGCCGTTCCTGGCCCGGGTGGGGAAGGCGGATAAAGCACGCTTTCGGGACCAGGTGGTGCAAGCTGCCCTGGATCTGACGGTTCGAGGCGATAACCAGTTTTTTGAGGCCTTCCGGCGTCTTAACGTCTCGGCCCGCAAATAAGGAAGTAACGAGGAACAGACATGACCTGGCAGCCGCGTCTCCCCCAGGAAATCGAGACGGAGAGTTTCCGCCGCATCGACGCCCAGGTGGGGGCCCATGAATTTTCCCCGGCGGTCTGGCCGGTGGTGCGGCGCATGATCCATACCACCGGGGACCTGGATTTTCACCGGACGGTACAGGTGCACCCCCAGGCTATCATTGCGGGAGTGGAGGCTTTGCGCCGGAGCTGCGCCTTGGGCACCGACACCAGGATGCTTTTGGCGGGCATCTCCACCGGCCGCTTGCGCCGTTTGGGGGTGGAGCCTTTCTGTATTCTGGATGAGCCGGAAGTAGCCGCGGCCGCTGCCCGTCAGGGAACCACCCGCACCGCCGCGGGCCTGGAACTGGCCCTGCCCCGGCTGGCCGGGGGAATCGTGGCCATCGGCAACGCCCCCACCGCCTTGCTGCGCCTCCTGGAATTGCTGACGGCCGGGGCCCCGGCTCCGGCCCTGGTGGTGGGAATCCCTGTGGGCTTCGTCAATGCGGCGGAGTCCAAGGAAGCTTTAAGTCAGCAAAATTTCCCGTTCATTACGGCCCTGGGCCCCAAGGGAGGCTCGGCTGTGGCCGCTGCAGTGATAAATGCCCTGGCCATCATGGCCTTGGAGGAGATACCCTCATGACCCCGAAAACCGGGACTCTTTATGGGATTGGCGTGGGACCGGGCGATCCGGATTTGATTACCCTGAAGGCCTTGAAGGTGCTGCAGCATGTTCCCCAGATCTTTGCTTCCTGCTCCAGCAAAAACAATTACAGCCTGGCCCTGAACATCGTGCGCCGCCACCTCAACGGCGCAGGGATCGAACACCTCCCCTTTCCCATGATCCGGGACCCCCAAGTTTTGGCCGAGGCCTGGGAGAAAAACGCCCGGCGGGTGCTGGAGGTCCTGGACACGGGGGCGGACGCGGCCTTTGTCACCCTGGGCGACCCCCTGACCTACTCCACCTTCGGCTATCTGTTGAAGACTCTGAAGCGCCTGAGGCCCGAGGCGCGGGTGGTCACCATCCCCGGCATCACCTCCTACAGCGCCGCGGCGGCCCTGACCCATACGCCTCTGACCGAAGGAGAGGAATCGTTTTATGTGGTCTCCGGGGCCCTGGGTGCGGCCCGGTTGCGAGAGGTGGTGGAGAAAAGCGACAACATCGTCATGCTCAAGACCTACCGCAACTTCGGGGAAATCTACCAGGCCCTGGAAGAGCTGGACCTCCTGGACCGGGCCACCTGTATCAGCCGCTGCGGCCTGGAGGGG
>JAKAGH010000393.1 GCA_021817645.1 Deltaproteobacteria bacterium | reverse complement strand
TCCCCCCGCCCGGAGAGTACCCTTATTCCCCCCAACCATTTGCGGGGGGAGAGGGGTGGGGTGAGGGGGGATCAAAATTTTCATCCTTTACTGCTGGGCTGAAGGCCCATGGGGAATTGTTCCGAAAAGTTATTGGGGGTAGCACAGGCTTGTGCGGATTACCGGGCGGGCGAGACGCCCGCCCCTACGATTCTTTTCTTAATTTATGGGTGGGCCAACGGCCCATGGGAAACTGCCTTGAAAAGTTCCAGTTCCCAGGTTCAAGGGGTTTAGCTGACAGTTAACTGCTGACCGCTGACCGCTCCCCTCAGACCTTCCCCCAATCCAGCACCCGCAATTCCGGATGCAGCCGTCCCTGGAAGAAAGATAATCTGGGGCTGAAGGCCACTTCCAGGGCGCCGGAGAGAGGATGGCAGGAGGCCATGTCAAAGGCGATGGCCTCGGTCAGGCAGCCGTTCTGGGCCAGCCGCACCTTCAGGTGCCTCTCCCCCACTATCCGGGAATGAAGGCACTCCACCCCGGCGCAGGCCAGTACCGGCTCCGGATTGCCGGGGCCGAAAGGCCGCAGGCGTTCGAGATGCTGGTAAAACTGGCTATCCAATTCCCCCAGGTCCACCTGGGCGTCCACTTTGAGGGTGGGCTGCAGCGGCTCCGGCCCCACTTGCCGCGCAAAGGCCTGCTCCAATCCCTCTTGCAGGGCGGCAAGATCCGCGGCCGCCACTTCAAAGCCGGCCGCGGCCTGATGTCCCCCGAATCTCTGCAAAATCTCCCGGCAGGCATTGAGTCCCCGGAAGAGATGAAACCCTTCGACGCTCCGGGCCGAGCCCCGGCCCTGGCCTTCTTTCAGGCTCACCAGGGCCACCGGCCGGTGATGCGCCTCGGCCAGCCGCGCGGCCACAATCCCCAACACCCCCGGGTGCCAGCCCTCTCCGGCCAGGACCCAGACCCGCCGGTCCAGCATCCCGGGGGAGCGCAGCAGAGCCAGGGCCTGGCGCAAAACCTTCTCTTCCAGGCCTTGCCGCTCCCGGTTGAGATCGGTGAGGTACCGGGCCTGGTTTCTTGCCTGGGCCAGGTCATCGCTTAAAAGCAGCTCCAGGGCCGCCCGGGCCTGGCCCAGACGCCCCGCGGCATTGAGGCGCGGCGCCAGGCGAAAGACTGCGTCCCGGTAGGAAATGGGTTTCCCCTCCAGACCCGCCACCTCTTTCAGGGCCACCAGGCCGGGGCGGCGGCTCTCTTCCAGGACTTTCAGACCCTGGCGCACCAGGATGCGGTTTTCCCCCACCATGGGGGCCACGTCCGCGGCTGTGCCCAGGGCCACTAGGTCCAGGTAGGACCTGAGGTTGGGTTCCGGGTGCTTCTTGAACCAGCCGCTCTCCCTTAAGTTGGCCCGGACCCCCAGGGCCAGGAGCAGGGCCACCCCCACCCCGGCCAGCTCCGCAAAAGGGTAATCCTCGCCCCCCCGCTTGGGATTGACCACCGCCAGGGCCGGAGGCAGTTCCGGGGGCAGTTCATGGTGGTCGGTGACGATCACCTCCAATCCCTGCTCCTGGGCCCAGGCCACTTCCCCGGCATCACTGATGCCGCAGTCCACCGTCACCAGCAGCCGGGCGCGGCGGGCCAGGTCCTGAAGAGCCGGAATTTTGAGACCATAGCCTTCCCGGAGGCGGTCGGGGATATGGGTCAGGCAGGAACCCCCCAATGCCTGGAGGAATTGCTGCAGCAGACAGGTGGAGGTGAGGCCGTCCACGTCGTAGTCACCATAGACAGCCACCGTTTCTCTCTGCCGCACCGCTTCCCCCAGCCGGGCCGCGGCCTTTTCCAGGTCGGGCAGCGAGAAAGGAGGATGCAGCCGCTCCAGGTTCGGATCCAGGAAGGCCAGGATGTCCTCGGGATCGGTGAGGCCCCGGTTCAAAAGGATGCGGGCGATCAAGGGAGGCACCCCGTGCCGGGCGCTCACCTCCCGCACCGCGTCCGGCTGCTCCGGATGCTCCTGCCACCTCTTCTTCCGCCGCATTAATGCTCCCCCAATGGTAAGCTGTCAGCTCTCAGCCGTCAGCTTTCAGCTAAAAACCTAAAGATTGACCCCAGAAAAAAACGTAAAAAAGTCAATAACCTTTTGTCACGGTCGCCTTTTGTCCTCTTTCTTTTGGTTGACCGCTGATAGCTGACAGCTATTCCAGCGTTTCCCCCGGTTTCAAGGCAATGACCTCGATCCCTTCCCCCTTAATCAGATCCCGCAGTTCCTCCGGCGTGCCGGTGAGCACCGGAAACGTGCCGTAGTGCATGGGGATGACCCACTTGGGTCGGAGCAGCCGGCAGGCCAGGGCCGCTTCCTGGGGGTTCATGACGTAATGGCTGCCGATGGGCAGCATCGCCAACTCCGGCTGATATAATTCCCGGATGAGTTCCATGTCCTTGAAAACCGCGGTATCGCCGGCGTGGTAGCCGGTGAAGCCGTTGGCGAACCGGAGCACGAAGCCCCCCGGGTCCCCTGCGGCCAGGAGTTTGCCCCCTTCTTCCACCGCGGAGGAATGGACCGCATTAGTCATAGTGATCTGGAGGCCATGGAAAGGCACCGTGCCCCCCTTGTTCATGCCGATGACCTTGGCTGCCCCCTGGTGGGCCAGGATGACTGAGAGCTCGTGGATGGCCACCACCGTAGCCCCGGTTTTCTGGGCCAGGGGCACGGTCTCTCCCACGTGGTCGCCGTGGCCGTGGGTCACCAGGATGAGGTCCACTTGCCCGACTTTCTCCAGGGGAGTATTGAGCAGGGGATTGCTGAGCCAGGGGTCGATGACCACACTCACCTTGCCGTCCGTTAATTTAAAGGCCGAGTGCCCATACCAGGTGATGCTCACCCCCCGGCCGATACCTGCTGGGGTCATG
>JAKAGH010000392.1 GCA_021817645.1 Deltaproteobacteria bacterium | reverse complement strand
CAAGATTTACAGCGTGGTGGGCCTGCTGCAGCCGGGCCAGGGGCTCCTGCAACAGCGGCCTTTCCGCTCCCCCCATCATACCATCTCGGATGCGGGTCTGATCGGCGGCGGTAATATTCCCCGGCCGGGAGAAGTCAGTCTGGCCCACAACGGGGTGCTCTTCCTGGATGAATTGCCGGAATTTAAGCGCTCCACCTTAGAAGTGCTGCGGCAGCCCCTGGAAGACGGGGTGGTGACCATCTCCCGGGCGGTCACTTCCATCACCTACCCGGCCCAATTCATGCTGGTGGCCTCCATGAATCCCTGTTTCTGCGGCCTGCACGGAGATGCCCGCCGCGTCTGTTCCTGCACGCCCCAGCAAATCAAGAACTACCGCGCCCGCATCTCCGGTCCCCTGCTGGATCGCATCGATATCCAGATCACCGTGGCCGCGGTGCCCTTCCGGGATTTGTCCGAGGAGGCAGGGGGAAGCGGTTCCGAAGAAATGCGCGCCCAGGTGTTGGCTGCCAGGTACCGGCAGGAAAAGCGGTTCACCCGCGCCCGCATCTTTGCCAATGCCCGGATGACTCCCCGCCTGCTCAAAGAGTTCTGCCCCCTGGGGCCGGAGGCCCGCCGCCTGTTGGAGACCGCGGTGGAGCGCCTGGGGCTCTCGGCCCGGGCCTTCTCCCGGATACTGAAGATCGCCCGCACCATCGCCGACCTGGAGGGGGAAAAAGACCTGGCCGTGGTCCACGTGGCCGAGGCGATTCAGTACCGCACTTTGGATCGTCAATTCAGCAGCGATGGGGGCGTCATGTTTATTAAGGAAGCAAAACGAAAATATTTAATTTAGCCAGCCAATATCTTTGGAAATAGTTCAAGGTTTCTGTCATAAATTAAAGACTAGGGACAAAACTTTTCTTTCGTAAGCAAGAGACGCTCATTTTTCCTCATCAATTGATGTGAGTTTATAAAATGCGCTCAGGAAATATTTTGCTCCCATTTCCTGATCAGGCTCACCTCTGCGCATCTAGGTGCCGAGGTTTGAGGCAGCGGCTAGGCCCAAAGGATATTAGCCATGAAAACAACTAGTTGTAATCAAAGCGATTTTCACCAAGAAAATGAGCAGGAGCGAGGAAAAGTTGTGGAACCTCAAAAGCAAGGGGAAACTTGGCAAGAAATGGTAGCCCAATATGATGCCATTTTTGAAGCATTTGATGATCTTATTTATATCTGTTCCCAGGATTATGAAATCGAGTATATGAACCGGCATCTCATCGAACGCGCCGGCAATTATCCTCTGGGCCAGAAATGTTATCAGGCTGTTTATAATCGAGAGGAGAAATGCCCTTGGTGCGTGAGTGAACGGGTGTTCCGAGGGGAGAAGATCCGCCGGGAATGGTTTTACCCCCAAGACGGCCGCTGGTATTCCGCGGTCAATACGTTGTTGAGGCTTCCGAACGGGCGTAAGCAGAAGCTGGCCTTGATCACCGACATCACCGAGAACAAGCAGACGGAGGAAGCCTTCAATAGCTTAATCTTACATTCCCCCATAGGCATTTATATTATTCAGGATCGGGTATTTAGACTGGTTAATCCTGGTTTTCTCAAGATAACCGGATATAGCGAGGAGGATCTTTTAGGTAAAGATATTTTCTTCTTGGTATCTCCTGAATACAGAGAGTCGGTCAGGCGAAATGCCGTCCAGTTGTTGAAGGGAGAAAGGCCCGCACCTTATGAATACCAGTTCATTGCCAAAAATGGGGAGACCAGGTGGGTCGTAGAGACGGTGATCTCCACCGATTATCAAGGGAGAAAGGCGAGCTTGGGATTTTTCCTGGAAATCACAGAGCGCAGGCGGGCCGAGGAATTGCTGGAACGGCAGGCCCAGGAATTGGCTCGCTCCAACCAGGAATTGCAGAGTTTCGCTTATATTGCCTCCCACGACCTGCAGGAACCATTGCGCAAGGTCATTGCCTTCGGTGACCGTTTGCGGACCAAAGAATCTGCAAATTTGAGCGATTCGGGTAATGATTATTTGTCCCGGATGCAGAACGCGGCCATAAGAATGCGCACACTCATAGAAGACCTCCTGGCTTTTTCCCGAGTAACCACCAAGGCTCAGCCGTTCCAAAGGATAGATCTCGATCAAGTGGTTAACGAGGTATTGGTTGATTTGGAAGAACGGATCGCCAGATTGGGCGCTCATATTGAGGTGGACCCTCTGCCGGTGGTGGAAGCCGAACCGACGCAAATGCGGCAACTTTTCCAAAACCTCCTTGCCAATGCCATGAAGTTCCACCAGGAAGATATTTCCCCCGTTATCGCCATTAATTGTCGCAACCTTGATAATGGAACCTGTGAAATTAGAGTTGCTGACAACGGCATTGGCATGGACCCAAAATATTTTGATCGCATCTTCAAGCCATTTCAACGTCTTCACGGGAAAGGGGTTTATGAAGGCACCGGTATTGGCTTGGCTATTTGTCATAAGATAGTTGTGCGACATGGAGGAACGATTGAAGTGGAAAGCTCTCCTGGAAATGGCGCCACTTTTATTATAACCCTGCCTCTTTTTCAGCTCAACAAGGAGAACGGCAATGATGAAAAACGGGAAACCCATTGATATCTTGCTGGCTGAGGATGATGAAGACGATTATCTGCTGATTGCCGAAGCCCTGGAGGAATCGCGTCTTGCCAACAAGGTGCGCTGGGTCAAAGATGGTGAAGAACTGCTGGATTATCTTTGCCGCCGCGGGAATTACGCCAAACCTGAGGAATCGCCACGCCCCGGCATCATTTTGCTTGACTTGAATATGCCCCGGAAGGATGGACGGGAGGCCTTGAAAGAGATTAAATCCGATCCGGCATTGCGGAAGATTCCCATCATCGTCTTGACTACCTCCAAGACGGAGGAAG
>JAKAGH010000391.1 GCA_021817645.1 Deltaproteobacteria bacterium | reverse complement strand
GGGATTTAGGGGGATTATCGGGCGCTTACCTAATCCCCCCCAACCCCCCTTTAGAAAAGGGGGGAGGATTCTATCCAGAGTTGATTCCTCTTGGCTGATACCAAACGACTTCAAAAGTCGGTTTTGAAATAGCTTATAGTGTACCGTCCTCAGAAATTATGAGGACCTTTCTCTTATAAGGTATTCCCGGGGGGATACTTGTTTTTTTCCGATTCCCAAGCTGAGCTTGGGAGCGAGAAGAAGGCGTAAGTGATGAGTAAACACGGAGAAAAAGGATTTAAAGGCAGCAGCCCCAGGCCGGCGCAGGCTGGAAAGCCTGCGCCACCGGCCTCCGCCCCATCCTCCAGACCCCTGGCGGTGGTGATGCTGAGCGGCGGCCTGGATAGTTGTGTCACGGCCGCTTTTGCCCGCCGGGATTTTGAGCTGGCCCTGTTCCATGGCAACTACGGGCAGCGCACCGTGACCCGTGAGTTGGCCGCGTTTCGGGCCCTGGCCGCGTTTTGGGGGGTGGAGCTGGTGCTGGAGGCCGACCTGGGTTTCCTGGGGCGGCTGGGCGGCTCCAGTCTCACGGACCTCCACTGTCCCGTGCCCACCGGCGCGGATGAACCCCCGGGCATCCCTCCCACCTACGTGCCTTTCCGCAACAGCATCTTTCTGGCCGCGGCCGTGGCCTGGGCCGAAGTGCTGGGGGCCGCGGCGGTCTTCGTCGGCGCCAATGTCCTGGACAACCCGGGCTATCCCGACTGCCGGCCGGAGTATTTTGCGGCCTATAATCGGGTCATCGACCTGGGCACCCGGCCGGAAACCCAGATTACCATCCATACCCCCCTCATCGACCTGGACAAGGCAGGCATCATCCGCCTGGGCCTGGAGCTGGGCGCGCCCCTGGAACTTACCTGGTCCTGCTATCAAAACGACGACGCGGCCTGCGGCCTCTGCTCCTCGTGCCGCCTGCGCCTGAAGGGCTTTGCCGCGGTGGGCATTCCTGATCCTATCAAATACCAAAAGTAGGGTGCGCCCTGCGCACCATGCCCTCAGGGCCGGGGCGGGCGGGGACGCCTGCCCTGCGACTTCCACTTCCGGTTCCCAGGCTCAGCTTAGAGACGAGAAGAACATATCCAAATAAATTGCGAGTCCTCTGCAAAAGGCGGGGGCCGGTGGGCGGCCCTCAGTGCCCGCGTTCGGAACTCGGCCCTTACCACACCACCAATCTCCACCTCTTGAGAAATACGGCACTTGCATCCCGGATAATCGAACTTATTATAAGGAAAACCTGGGGCTGGGGGGCGCCGCGGCAAATCGCCGGGCGGTGGCTCCGCGCCCGAATACCACTAAGGAGGCGGATTATGTCAAGCGGAACGAGTGTGGCCAGAGTCACCCATATTATCGCGGAATCTCCCAAAAGCTTTGATGATGCCGTGAAGGTGGGGTTCGCCCGGGCCTCCAGCACCTTGCGGGGCATTACCGGGTTGCGGATAGCGGAGCAGCGGGTTTCTGTGAAAGATAACAAAATCGCCACTTACCGGGTAAAAATGGAAGTGATTTTCATTCTGGAATAAAGCCCCAGAGGGCAGCAAGGAGGCGACGTCATGCCGCACCATGTAGCCAGAGTGACCCAGGCCATTGCCGAATCACCCGTCAGCTTTGAAGACGCCCTGCAGGTGGGCTTCAAAAGGGCCACCGAAACCCTCCGGGGCATCACCGGGCTGCGCATCCTGGAACAACGGTTGTCTGTTAAGGATAATAAAATCGCCACCTACCGTGTCAGATTCGAGGTGATCTTCATTTTGGATTAGTAATGCTGCATCTCGACGGCTCTTACGGAGAAGGGGGCGGGCAAATTTTGCGCACCGCCCTTTCTCTGGCCGCCACCCTGGAACAGCCGGTCCATATTGCCAATATCCGGGCCGGGCGTGCGAAGCCCGGGTTGAGGCCCCAACACCTGACCGCGGTTCTGGCCCTGGCCCGGATCACCCGGGCTGAAGTTACCGGTGCGGAGCTGCACAGCCGGGAGTTGACCTTCCGGCCCCGCCGGGCCCAACCCGGCCCTTATCTCTTTGATGTGGCAGAGAAAACCGGCAGCGCCGGGTCCGTCACCCTGCTGGCCCAGGCTCTGCTGCCGCCGCTTCTCGCCGCAGGCCAATCCTCCAGTTTGACCCTCCGGGGCGGGACCCACGTGCCCTGGAGCCCCCCCGTCCATTACCTGCTCCATGTCTTCCTGCCGGCCCTGGCGCAGTTGGGCGCTCAGGTGGAGATGACCCTCAACCGCTGGGGCTGGTATCCCCGGGGAGGAGGGGAAGTGGCTCTGGAAATCCAGCCTGCCCTCACGCTGGCAGGGGTGGAGTGGCGCAAGCCTCCGGAGTTTGCTGATTTCTGCGCTATTTCCGCGGCTTCGAAACTGCCCGAGCACGTTGTTCTCCGCCAGGCGGAGCGGCTCCAGGCCCGCCTGGGGCGGGACCTGCCCGTGGACCTCATCCAGGCCGGGGGATTGGATGCCGGGAGCCTGGTCTTGCTCTGGGGGCCCCGGGCCGGGTTCGACGCCCTGGGGGCCAGGGGCAAGCCGGCAGAGAAAGTGGCCGATGACGTGGCCGAGGCCTTCCTTACCTTCCGGGACCGCGCAGCCGCAGTGGACCGGCATCTGGCGGACCAGATCGTCCTTTACCTGGCCCGGGCCCAAGGACCCTCCAGCCTGATCACCCCGGAGATCACCCTGCATCTGCTGACCAACCTCTGGGTCATCGAACAGTTCCTGGGACCCACCTTCGAGGTTAAAGGGGCATTGGGGGAGCGGGGGGAGATTTTTCGCATCTAGTGTCGTGTCCCAGGAATACCTTACATAACTTGCCCGGTCTTTCTCCCTCCCCCTTCGAGGGGGGAGGGTCGGGGGGGGGGTGGCGTATTTCTGCTG
>JAKAGH010000390.1 GCA_021817645.1 Deltaproteobacteria bacterium | reverse complement strand
CGGCTTGCCGCCGAATCAGAATTGTTAAGTGGCTGATAATGAACGCCACAATTAACATCACCACAAAGGTAAAAATGAAATGGGATTCCACCAGGGTGAAGGAATACCGGACCGGAACAAAAAAGAAATAAAAGGCCAAAACGCTGACCAGGGAATTAAGGATAGCCGGCCCCCGGCCCCAATGAATGGCGGTGACCATCACCCCCAGTAGGTACACCATGATCAGGTTGCTCAGGTCCAGGTAGGGGTAAATTAAAAAGGAAAGGCCGGTAGCCAGGAGGGAATACAGGAAACCCAGGCCGTAGTCATAAAGACGGATGCCTTTTGGTTTCGGCAATACCAGAGACTTCTTTGCTCCTCCCGGCTCTCCAGTGGTGAAATAGACGTCAATCTCGCCACTCATCCTCACCAGGTCATCCACATCGCTTCCGGAAAGGATATCTTGCCAGCGGTAGTGATTTGGCTTGCCCGCGATAATCTTGGTGATGTTATGGCGGCGGGCGAAGTCTCCTATTTTTTCCGCCATACTCCGGCTGAACAAGGTGAAAGTCTGGGCTCCCAAGTTTTCAGCCAGCTGCAGATTTTGAATCGCCTGATTTTGCTCTGCCTCCGGCAATTGCACCACCCTGGGGGTCTTGACATGGACCGCAAACCACTCGGCGTTCAAGCTGGAGGCCATTCTCTTAGCAGCCCTAATCAGATCGGCTGAAGAAGAACTCGTCCCCACGCAGACCAGCAATTTTTCTTCCTTGGGGCCAGAATTTTTTGCCATAATTATTTCCCCGGTCTTATTTCGGTTGCCAAGTAATAGTAATTGTAAACCCAGGGATATAATATCATCGTTAAATATCTACCCTCTGCCGTTAAAATTTTGTAACCATCCGGGGACTAAGGCCACTGGCCGGGAATTAGAAGGTTGAGACCAACATTTCCACTCTGCCTGACTGTAGCAAATATTTCGCCACTACCAAATCCAGGCGTCCCTGATCCAGGGCTGCGCCGATAATTTTACTCTCCTGCCGCAAAATCTTTTCCAAGGCTCTCAAGTGTAGTTCCGAGGCTTCTTCCACCAGGTCACGACCGGTCTTGCCGGTTAACCGGGCCTGGGCCGCGGCCGGGGCTATCTTTGCCACTATGGCCTTGATATGTCCTTCATCATTCTCAGGATGGGTGACCGCGGCGGTGACCGCGCCGCAACATTCATGTCCCTTGACCACCAAAAGGGGAACGTGCAGATGGGCCACGGCGTATTCCAGACTGCCCATGCTGGTGGGTTCCAGCACCAAACCGGCGGTACGCACCACGAAAAGATCACCCAGGCTTTGATCAAAGATGATTTCCGCGGGCACCCGGGAATCGGAGCAGCAGAGCACTGCGGCTTCGGGTTGCTGCCCCCGGATGAGGGTGCGCCTCAAGTCCAGCAAATTGCGGCCCTGGAACAATCCCTGGACGAAGCGCATATTGCCGGCGATGAGTCTCTGCCAGACCTGCTTGCCGTTGAGTTCCTGATGCGGATTAGCCATTTAGCGTCCCTAGAATGCAACTCTACTCTTTTCTGAGTTGTTCCTTCAGTTCCTGATTCTGGAGAGCCATGTCCCGCCACCGCATGGCCTTGTCAATGGCCAGGAGGAGCTGTTCTTTCCGGAAAGGCTTATTGATGAAATCAAAGGCGCCTTGACGCACAGCTTCTTCGGCTGCTTCCAGCGAGCCAAAAGCAGTGATCATCAAAATCAAGGCACCTTCATCAGACTTCTTGGCAAGTTCAAGCAACTCCATGCCGTCCATACCCGGCATCTTCAAGTCGGTAATGATCAGGTCAAACCGCTCTTTAGCCAGAAGTTCCGCCACTTCTAATGGATTATTGGTAGTTGTGACTTGATGGCTGCTATAACCCTCAATGATCATCTTGATCAGGGAGAGCATGTCAGGTTCGTCATCCACCGCCAGAATTCGTCCCATGATAGCCAGGTCTCCTTACTGCTTGGTCTCCCCCTCATTTATGGTCGCTTCATGCTGCAGCGAGACAAAAAAAGTCGTACCTTGGGAACCGCCGCCGGCTTCCGGCAATCTGGTTTCAAAGCGGATATTGCCCCCAAACTTATTAATAATGGCGTAACTCACCGATAACCCCAGCCCCGTGCCTTCGCCCACTTTCTTAGTGGTAAAGAAAGGATCAAAGATGCGGTCGGCGATTTCCTTGGGGATGCCGGTGCCGCTATCGGCAAAAATTGCTTCCACCATGTGGCTGTAAGGATTGATCCGGGTCATGACCGTAAACTTGCCACCCTGCGGCATGGCCGCCACCGCATTATTCACCAGGTTGATAAACACCTGCTGCAGTTCTCCGGAATCGGCGTGAACCCGGGGCAGCTCCCGGGCCAGGCGAGTCTCCAATTCAATCTTATTGGTCAGGAAGTTATTTTGCAGCAAAGACAGGACGCTCTCAATATCCTGGTTAAGATCGGTGAATTCTTCCTGTTTTGAAGGCTGCCGGGCATAGGTCATTAATTTTTCGACGATTCTCTTGGCGTTAAGCCCTTGCCGCTCAATGGTTTTGAGAAGCTCATATTCCTTGCTTTCCGGAGGAATGCGGTCCAAGAGAATCTCGGTAAACCCCAGGATAACTCCTAAAGGGTTATTGATTTCGTGGGCCACCCCGGCGGATAATGTGCCCAGAGAAGCCAGTTTTTCCGTCCGGAAAAGCTGCTCCTCTATCCTCTGGCGTTCAGTGATATCCCGGGCCATCACCAGCACCCGTTCCACGGTGCGGCCGTCTTCCCCGATGACCGGCACGAAGTGGGTGGAGAGCCAATAGACCCGATCCTTAATACGCACCGCGGATTTGCCTTCTGAGCTCTTCCGGCTGTCCACCACATCCAGCATTTGGGTCAGCATGGGCCGGACGTCTTCCGCTGCGAAA
>JAKAGH010000061.1 GCA_021817645.1 Deltaproteobacteria bacterium | reverse complement strand
TTGGGGTTGGGCCCCGGTATAGACGGCCCGGACGATGAACTGCCGTTCCCCGGGAAAGTTGGTGCCCTTGATGATAATGGAGTCCCCCGGACGCCAGCCGTAGCGCTGCGCCAGGCCCCGGCCCACGGCGCACCCCCGGCGGTCCTGGTAAAAAGCCGCCTTCTGCTCCCCAGGGATGAGGTACTCCGGGTAGATGTCGAAGTAACTGCGCACGTCCACGGCAAACTGGGGGAAAAAATTTTTCTCATCGATATAGGTGCCCCGGTCCCAGTTGCCGTAGGCCACGTTGACCACGCCGCTCACGGCCTGAATCTTGGGGATATAGGCCAGGGGCAGGGGATAAACCAGGGAAATGGCGTTCCGGGTCACCAGACGCACCGGGGACGCGGCCGACACCCCCACATACCACGCGGCCACCACCGTGCGCAACAGACAAAAGGCCAAGATGGCCACCGCCATCCCTGCGATGGTGAGGCTGGCCCGCAAAGGGCGCCTGAGGGTGTTGCGCCAGGTAAGTTTGAACATTAGTGGTCAGTGATCAGTGGCCAGTGGCCAGAAAATGTAGGGTGGGCATGGCCCACCTATTCCTTGCAAGCATTTATAAAGAATCTTATCGGGTTTAGGGACCAAGGGTTTGTTTTTAGTTTTCGGTGGCGCAGGCTTTCCAGCCTGCGCAGTACTGTAAAAAAATGATTACTGCACCAAATTGTTATTCTTGCGCCGTTCCTTCCTTTCGCCAATAGTGACAAGGACTAAGCCAATTATAGCAAATGGCAGCACAATTGGAAAAAATATCCTGTCCTTATGCAGGATAATCTTAAAAATCGTAATTGCCATTCCAATGGTTAGAAATATATAGCCATATGTTATAAAAAGTTGATTATATTTTCTTTTTCTATATCCAATATAAGACCAGATCGTAATTATGATACATATAATTAATAACAATGAAAAAATAATTAGTTTATATTCTTCATATAATCCTATCATTTCATGTCCTCTTTCTTAACCAATCTTCCGCCGCCAATATCTCCACCGCCCTGAGCCCCACCTGGATCAACCGCTTTTCCGCCAGGGCTTTCAACCGGGCGGAGTCAAAGACTGAGGCCCCGGTGATGCGGTTATTCAAGACCGCGCACGCGCCCCCGGCCCGCAAGGGGTAAGTGGAGACCCCGGCCAGGGTCAGGTACGCGGCCATTTCCATCTCCATATTGAGAACCCCGGCCCGGCGCAAGCGCTCCACTTTCCCGGGCTCCAGGAGGGGAAATCCGGGCGCCTGCCGCGCCTGGCCGCTGTAAAAATCCGCGGTGGTGCAGGTGAGGCCCACATAGTAAGGCGCGCCCAATTCCGCTGCGGCTTCCTCCAGGGCCTGTAGGACCTGGGGATGGGCCCGGGCCTCGTATGCCGGGGGCGCGTAGTAGTGGGTGGTCGCCTCGTCCCGCAGGACCCGTTCAGTGAGGATCAGGTCGCCGGGATTGATCTCCGGCTGCAGCGCACCGCAGCTCCCCAGGCGGATGAAGGTGGCGTTAGAGACGCATTGCGCGGCCTCGACCACGGCGATGGCGGTGTTATCCGGGCCGATGCCGGTGGCCATGACGGAGAGAGGGAGGCCGTGATAACAGCCGGTAATGCAGAGGAATTCCCGGTTCCGGCGGCGCACGGCCACGTTATCCAGGTAATGTGCGATTTTCCGCGCCCGGCCGGGATCGCCGCAGGTGAGGATATACGCGGCCAGGTCCCCGGGGCCGCAGTTGAGATGGTAGAAGCGGCCCTGGGCATTCCGGGGGAGTTCGGCGTCAACCATGGAAGCGCTCCCGAATAAGGTCGCGATCAAACGGCATTTTTGTTTCTGTCTTCGAAAAGTTCTAAGCGGTGGCACAGGCTTTCCAGCCTGTGCGGATACCGGGCGGGCGAGACGCCCGCCCCTACGATTCTTTGCAAAATTTATGGATGGTCCGAAGGCCCATGAGCGACTGCTCTAAAAGTTTTAATGCGCAGGCTGGAAAGCCTGCGCCACTGATAAGTCTGTGGGCGTCTTACGCGCCTATGGTGCGTGAGACGCACCCTACATTACTTCTCTTGGTTATTGTTCAACAGTTGCCCCTTAATCAGCTTGCGGATATGGGAGGCGTGGTCCGCGGCCTCGGGGTCGTGGGTGACGATGATAATAGTCTTCTGAAATTCCTGATTGAGGCGGACCAGCAGGTCCATGATCTCGTGCCCGGACTTGCGGTCCAGGTCCCCGGTGGGTTCGTCCGCGGCTATGAGCGCCGGGTCGGTGACCAGGGCCCGGGCGATGGCCACCCGCTGCTGCTGGCCCCCGGAGAGTTGGGCCGGGTAATGGCGGCTGCGGTCGCTCAGACCCACCAGTTCCAGGACCAGTTCTGCGTGCTCCCGGCGTTCGTGCCGGGACAGGGGCGTGAGCAGCAGGGGCAATTCCACGTTCTCCAGGGCGGTGAGTACCGGAATCAGGTAGTAGAACTGGAAGATGAAGCCCACGGACCGGGCCCGCCAGGCCGCGAGTTGGGCCTCGGTCAGTTCCATCAGGTCCAGGCCCTGGACCAGCAAGTGGCCGGAATCGGGGCGGTCCAGCCCGGCAATGAGATTGAGCAGGGTGGTCTTGCCTGAGCCGGAGGGGCCCATCAGGGCCAGGAAGTCCCCGGCCGCAATGTTTAGAGAGATATCTTGTAAAACCGGCAGAGTCTGGTTGCCCCGGCGGTAGGATTTGTAAAGGTGTTCGATCTCGACCAGGGGTGGGGGGGCCTCTAGGGCCGCATCATTCATGAGGTCTTGGCCTTCACTCGGGAGCCGTCCTGCAGGGAAGCAGGCGGCTTCAGCACCACTTTGTCCCCTTCCTTGAGCCCCCCGGTGATTTCCACCAGATCGCCCATCTCCGGCCCTAGAGTGAGGGGGGTCAGCTGCACCCGGTTATCTTCCAGGCGAAAGGCAAAGGCCCGGCCGTCCCGGGTGACCACCGCGGCCCTGGGGATGGTCAAGCGCGGCCGGCGCTCCGCAGCCTCCAGGGGTTTGGCCAGAAAAGCCACCTTGGCGCTCATCTCGGGGAGGATGCGGTCGTCGAACTCCAGAAACTTGACTTTGGTGAGGACGGTGGCCTTGGAGCGGTCCGCGGTGGGTACGATCATGTGCACCTGGCCGGCGAAGCGCTTGTCCGGGATGGCGTCCAAGGTGATTTCGCAGGGCTGCTCCAGGCGCACCTTATCCAGGTTGGACTCGGCCACGTCCGCCTCCACCATCAGGGAGTTTAAGTCGGCCATGGTCACCACCGCAGCCCGGGCATTGACCGCGGCTCCGAAGGGGGCCACCACTTCCCCCACTTCCGCGTATTTGGTGAGCACCACCCCGTCGAAGGGGCTACGGATATAAGAGTATTCCACTGCGGCCTGGGCGTTGGCCAGGGAGGCCTGGCTGGTCTTGATCCGGGCCTGGGCCCCGGCCACTCCGGCTTTGGCTTTATCCAGGCGGGCCACCGCGGTGTCATAGTCCTGGCGGGCCACCAGGTCCTTGGCCACCAGAGTTTTATAGCGCTGGTACTGCAGCTTGGCGTCAGCCAGCTCCGCCTGGGCCTGGGCCAGGTTGGCCTGGGATTCCTTGATCTGGGCCGCGGCCTGGTCCCGGGAGGCCACCAGGTCTTCATTCTCCAGGCTGGCCAGGACCTCTCCCTTTTTCAGGCGGCTGCCTTCCTCCACTCCCAGGAAGACCAGGCGGCCGGTGCTTTTGGAGGAAACCGCGGCCTTGCGCTGGGCCACCACGTAGCCGCTGGCGTTGAGCACCGCATAGGCCTGGGCCGGGTAGATCCGGGCCGCCACCGCCGTGGTCACTTCCTGCGCAGGCTGGAGCGGCCCCCAGAGGTAAAGGCTGAAGAGAAGGATGAGCGCAGCCCCGCCCAGGATCAGGAAGAGCAGGGTACGGCGGGATCTCGGGGGTGGTCCGGCCGCAGCGCGGGTGATGCGCAATTTGTCCAGGTCTGGAGGCATCGGCAGTTCCCCAAAAAAAGGCCTGGCCCGTAAACCGGGCCAAGCCTAAATTAACATATGGGCAGAACTATGGCAACTGTTCCGGGCTGATCCCAGAGAGGGGGGAAGTTGGTGCGGGAAATCAGCCTATTTTTTGGGGGGAGTTTACTGCTTGCTGATACGAAAAGCATGGCCTCGCGCCCAACGCAAAATCGCCAGAAAGACACAAAAATAGCAGCAAATTGGTGGCCCAGGTTTTCCAGCCTGGGCGGAGTAACGAGGCGAGCGGGGACGCCCACCCTACTGACCGGGACTGAAATGCTGCTTACTGCTCCCTGCTCTATTCCCCCAAGGTTGCTTTTTTCCCCATCGAACCTATTATCCATAATTGAGGAGGGGATTTTATGAAAAAATCTCTAGGCGCCAGGACCCTGGCCTTCCCCACCCCGGTCTGGGTGGTGGGAACCTATGATGGAGAAGGTAAACCTAACATCATGACCGCTGCCTGGGCCGGAATCTGCTGTTCCCAACCGCCCTGCGTGGCGGTCTCCCTGCGCAAGGCCACTTACACTTACGGCAGCCTGATGCTCAAGAAGGCCTTCACCATCAGCATCCCATCGGAAGCCCGCGTCAAGGAGGCCGATTATTGCGGCATCGCCAGCGGCAAGGCCGGGAACAAATTCACCGCGGCCGGGTTGACCCCCGTCAAGGCCGACCTGGTGGATGCGCCCTATGTCCAGGAATTTCCCTTGGTCCTGGAATGCAAGCTCATCCATACCCTGGAAATCGGCCTGCACACCCTCTTTGTGGGCGAAATCCTGGACGTCAAGGCCGAGGAGAGTGTCTTGGGGGAAAAGGGGCTGCCGGATATTGAGAAAGTCAAACCCATGGTCTTCGGTCCGGAAATCCGCACTTATCATGGGGTCGGGGCCTATTTGGGCAAACCCTTCTCCATCGGCAAGGAACTGTGAGCCTGTGCTCTGAAAAGATAGGTCTCACGCCAAGACGCAAAGGCGCAAAAGAAGGCGCAAGTATATAATAATGGAGGGTCTTTTATGTCCCCCTTTTCTAAAGGGGGATTTAGAGGGATTATCGGGAGGCTTCTCATAATCCCCCCTGCCCCCCTTTAGGAAAGGGGGAAAATAAATATGTGTCTTTCCAACTGCTTAAGAACCTGACACCAGGCGGGAAAGGAAAATTTATGGAATCACACCTGACCGACCAAGAAGCGGCCCTGGTCCGGGAAAGTATCCGGAGCAAATACAGCCAGGTGGCGGCCTCCGGCCCGGCTGCCTGTTTCGGCTACCCCACGGGCGAGGCAGGGGTGAAGCAGCAGCACTATCCCCCGGAACTGATCCGGGATTTTCCGGCCGCGGTCCTTGCTTCCTACTGCGGCGTGGGCAACCCCTTCAGCCTGGGGCCTATCTACGCGGGGGAAGCCGTCCTGGACATCGGCTGCGGCGCGGGCTTTGACACCCTGGTGGCCGCCCGCCTGGCGGGGCCCGGGGGACGCGCCGTGGGCCTTGACGTGACCGCGGAGATGATCGAGAAGGCCCGGGCCAACGCGGCGCTGCTGGCCTGGCCCAACGTCAGCTTCCAAATGGGGGAAGCCGAAGCCCTGCCCTTTCCGGATCATGATTTTGACGTGGTCATTTCCAACGGCGTCTTCAACCTCACCCTGGATAAACAAAAAGCCTTGCAGGAGGCCCACCGGGTGCTCAAACCCGGCGGCCGCCTGCAGCTGGCGGACATGGTGCTGGTCGCGGCCCTGCCCCCGGAACAGGAAGGCAAGATAGATAACTGGTACCAGTGAATCGGCGGTGCCCTGCCGGGAAGGGACTTCCTGGCGCTGCTGCTCAAGGCGGGCTTTCACCGGGCGAGCCTCACCGGCTACACCGGCTTCAAGAGCTCACCTTACACCGAAGGGGCCTTGTTTTACGGGGAAAAACTGGTGGATACGAGGGCGCAAGAACTGATCGGAACCCAGGCGGCCCTGGTGGAGGAGCCCCAGGCCGTGGAGTGCGAGCCGGGCGGGGCCTGAGCCCCTAAATAGCCCCCCGGGCCGGGGGGCCACTGCTGCAAAATGATTGGCCTCACGCCAAGACGCCAAGGCGCAAAGAAAGACGCAAATATATAAAAAAATTATGGGCGCATCCTGCGCACTCCAAAATTGCTTAGAAGCCATTTCAAAACCTCATTTTCTGTCATCCTGAACGCAATGAAGGATCTCAACGCTTCGAAAATACGGGATTCTTCGCTGCGCTCAGAATGACAGTTTAAGGCAATTTGAGGTTTTGAAATGGCTTCTAATAAACCAGGAGGTTAATCTAGGGTGGGCACTGTCCACCTTTTCCTTTTCCGCTGCCTTCCCTAGTCAGCCACCTTATACTTCTGCCAGATTTTTAGCTTGCTGATGATTTTGGGAATATAGAGCGAGAAAACCAGGAGCCCCAAAGAGAAGAAGACTTTCCAGCTGAACAATTGCCACCAAAGGCCGCTCACCCAGATTTCTTTGAGGGTGCCGATGAAAAAGGTAAAAATAAAGGTCCCCACCAGGATGCCCAGGCCCGTGCCCCAGAGGTAATCTTTAAAGCCCACCTTGGTCAGGCCCATACCGAAGTTCAAGGCGGTAAAGGGGAAATAGACCAGGCGCAGGTAGAGGACGGTGGCGAAGCCGTTGGCGGCGATGGCGTCGTCATATTTCCGGAGCCGTTCGCCGATGAGGGAGGCGGCGAATTCCCGGCCCAGGTAACGGCCGATGAGAAAAGCCCCCGCGGCCCCCAGCATGGCCCCCACCCAAACATAGACAAATCCCCAATAAGCTCCGAAAATCGCGGCCCCCAGCGCGGTAAGCAGGGTGCCGGGAACAAAGAGACAGACGCCCGCGGCATAAATCAGGATGAAAACCAGGGGCGCCCACATCCCGGAGGATTGCAAAAAGCCGCCCAGCTTCTCCACGCTCAGGAAATCCTGGAGCGGGGTCAGACGCACCACCAAGATGGCCGCCACCACAAAGGCCACCAGGATGGCCGCCTTCACCAGAGCCGTTTTTTGAGGTTTGTCGGTTTGCATACTACTCCTGCAGCCGCATCCTGAGTCACGCCTTACCTGTTAAAACAAATTTAAGGCGTTATTTGCATTTATCCACCAAAAATGCGGCTGAAGAACCCTTTCTTTTTCGGCTCCGGCGCGGGCAGGCCCAGATGCCGGCAAATCACGGCCTCCAGTTTATCCTCGGAGACGTCCGCGCCTTCCACCACGATTTCTTCTCCCACCATGAGGGCCGGGGCCGCGGGCAGGTCCAGTTCGAAATATTCGTCGGTTTGGTAGGCGGCGATGGGTTTGGAAACGACTTCGGTCTCGAATTCATACTTTTGGCCCAACCTGGGCACCATTTCCTGAAAATGCTTTCAGGGCTTGCCATTGGGCTCGTTGTAAAAGCATCTGACTTTGAGCACGGTTTTCTCCTTCCATTTGTATAACTGGTTGATTAATTAGTATATATTTAATTTGCCATGACTTCTTGGCAATTTTATTTTAGAGGAATCTCAAAAAAACCTTGACAAGCAAATCACGAAAGATTAATCAATTAAGCAACTACTTAATAGATTTCTTGAACCCCAAAACATGGATTTAGAAGTCTCCGAAATGTTTAAGGCCCTGGCCGTGGAAACCCGGGTCAGGATCCTCGATCTCCTGAAGGCCCAGGGCCCCCTGGGGGCCAAGGAGATTGCCCGGCAGACGGGCATAACCGCGGCCGCGGCCTCCCAGCATCTCAAAATCCTGCGGCAAGCCGGGCTGGTGCGGAGTGAACGAAAAGGATACTGGATTCCATACGCCATTAATGAGGAGGCCTTGGAGAGATACCGGCGCCAGTTGACGGAGGTCTGCACTTGCGGCTGCCGGGGCACCGCGAATTGGCGGGAGCAGGAATTGGAGAATGCGGATGTGGAGGCCCTGAAAAAATATGAAAAAGACCTCCAGGAGGAGCTGAAGATAGTACGCCAGCGGCTCGAGGAAATGTCCAAATAAATGGGGCCAAATTTTTTTGCCCAATCATTTAAGTAGTTAAGCAAATACATTACCAGAAAGGAGGTGAGGCAGATGGCAGAGCAGAAGAGCGCGTGCGGCTGCGGCTGCGCCTTGAAGGAAAAGGCCCCCAAGGCCCCGGAGAAGGAAAAGGAGGCTAAAGAAGCCAAAGAGTCCAAGTAAGACAAAAGCTTAGTCCCCACTGGGGGGGCAGGGCAAAAGCGCTCTGCCCCCATTTATTTATGCAGTTTCCAAAGACGGCATTGCCAAACGCCACCTGATGACCGCCTCGTTTTTTTCCGGAGAAATCTTTTCCCGAAATAATATTCTATGCTTTTGTTTTTCTAAGGATTTTCCAAGGTTCGTAACCGCACGAGCAATCATGGTCCAATTTACTTTTTCGGTTGGGGCTGGGCCGGCGGCTGTTGCTGCATCATAGGGCACGACTGCCACCATGCCTGCATCTGCTTCATTTGCTCCGGGGTCATTTGCTTCTGCATCACCGTCATACAGGGGCACATCATCATGGACCCCATCTGGGGCTGCTGGGTTTGAGGAGTAGCCGGGGACTGTTGGGCCCAGGCCGCCCCGGCGCCGACAATCATTGCCACGCATAGAATCATCGCTATGGCTTGCTTCATGATCTTTTTCTCCTCGGATGAACGTCCGGTTCATCCTTTTTTTTTAGACTCGTGCGGTCGCGAACCTTGGAAAACCTTCATTAAGGCAACCCATTATAGTGGCGCCAATCCCAGATGCCGCCGAATGACCGCCTCTATCTTTTCTGCCGTGATTTCCGGCCCCTGGGCCGCTAACTCCTCTTCCACCATCACCGCCGGGGCCGCAGGCAGGCCCGCAGCCCTGTAGGCGTCGCTTTGGTATTCCTCCCTGGACTTGGAAATGGCCTCCACCTCGATGTCATATTTCTCGCCCAGCCTGGGCATGATCTCGTGGAGCCGCTTTCAGGTCAGGCCGCAGGGATCGTTCAGAAAGACCCTGATTTTGAGCAATGCCTTCTCCTTTTCTGCTTCATTCTTTACTTAACACCACCAGGTGGGGCAGCAGCTTCTCCGGCGGCAGATAGTCCACCAGGCGCGAGTCCGCCCGTTCCCGTCCTGTCTTATCCAGAAAGACCACCGTGGGCACCCCTTTAACCCCATACTGCTGGACCAGCCTTTCATATAAGGGATTCCCCTTCTGGGTCAGGTCCACCTTGACCGCGACGAATTCTCGATTCAACAGCTTTACCAGTTCGGGGTAGTGAAAGGTGATCTCGTCCAGTTCCCGGCAGGGGGCGCACCAAGTGGCGTAAAAATCGATGATTACCGGCTTCTGGGCCGCTTGGGCCCGGGCCAGAGCCTGATCGGAGTAAGGCTGCCAGGTGACGCCCGGCCCCTTAAGGACCCAGGTGCCGATCAGCAAGGTGGCGATGACCACTCCCACCAGGGCGGCCGCGGTCTTAACCCAGGGAAAACCCCGGAAGGCCGCGGTGGTGCGGTCCAGCCACCCCAGGTGGATGGCCGCGGCCAGGGCCACCCCGGCCAGGAGAAAGACCCTGACGGTTTCGGGCAGCAGGGGCCGGATAAAATACGCGGCCATGCCCAGGAGCACCCAGCCCATGAGCCGGCGCACCCACAGCATCCACTCCCCGGACCGGGGCAGCTTCTCCAGGCTGCCGCAGAACAGGGCCAGGAAGAACAGGGGCAGTCCCAACCCCAGGCTCAGAGTAAAGAAGACTAAAAACCCCAGCCAGACTGAGCCCAGGCTGGCCACCCAGGTTAAGAGACCCAGCACAAAGGGGCCGATGCAGGGCGCGGCCACCACCCCCAAAGTCAGACCCATGAACAGGCTGCCGAAATAGCCGGCATAGGGCCTGGACGCGGCCTGGGTCAGGCTGCTGGGCAGACGCAATTCCCAGAGGCCGAAGAGGCTGGCGGCGAACGCGACCAGAACCCCGGCCACCGCCACCAGCACCAGGGGATTTTGCAGCAGGGAGCCCATGAGGCTGCCGGTCAAGGCCGCCATGACCCCTAGAGCGGTATTGGCAACCGCCAGGCCCGCCACATACAAGAGACCGTGGCCCAGCAGCCGCCCTTTGGCGGCGCCGCAGTAGCCACCGAAGTAGGAGACGGTGATGGGGATGATGGGATAGACGCACGGGGTGAGATTAAGGGCCATCCCGCCGGCGAAGACCCCCAGCAGGGTCCAGACCAGGGTCCAGCCGGTCAGCGGCCCGGCCAGCGGTCCTGCGGCAGGACGTTTCAGGGTGGCGCATTCCGTACAGAGCTTGCGGCCGCTCGCTTCCCAAGCCGGAACCCCTAAGGGATCGCGATGGACGTTTTTATAACCCAGTTTGACGGCCACCCGGGCCGCCGCGTCGCTGCGGACTCAGGCCAGGCCCGCTCAGTAAAAGACCACCAGCCGGCTCTTATCCGGCCCCAGCAGCTTCGCCAGGGGAGTCTCGGAACGCCAGCGGCACCACCAGGTGGGTTCCATGGGGAAGTTGACCGCGCCCTCGATATAACCGCTTTGGTATTCCCAAGCCTGCCGGGTGTCCACCAATAGAAAACCGGGGGGCGGCTGCTGGCAAATTTTTGCCAGTTCCTCGGTGCCGATCAGGCGGTACCCGCCCCTGGCGGCCTCGGCCTGGACCTCCGCCATGGTGGCCTCTTTGACGACTGGCAGCCGGTGGAGATGCCACAGCACCCCCAACGTCAGAGCCGCAACCGCCAGGGCCAAGAATAAGGTTCCTTTGCGCGTCATGGCCCACCTCGTTGCTAAGTTATCTTTCCTTCCCGGGACAATTTGGAGATAAGGAAGGTGGCTCCCCGCTCGGAAAGTCCGAGCTTAGGGGCCAGGTCTTCGGGGCGCAAGGGCCCCAGCTCTGCCGCCAAGGAGACCACCTCGTTTTCCAGTTCGTCCAGCCAATCTTCAAACAGAACCAGCAGTTCCGGGTCGGCCACGGCCATCAGTTGCCGGGATTGGGCCACCCGGTCCACCAATTTTTGACACATATGCGTTGGATCGACACCTTCGTCCAGGCATTCCGCCAGTCAGAGGTGCACCATACTGGCCACCTTGTCGTCGCCGGCGCCGCCGATGAGTTGGACGACAAAGTTGAGCCGGTCTTCCGGGGTGACCAAAGGCAGGATTTGCTGCAACGCCCCGCCGATTTCGGCCAAAGCTGAGGATGGGGCCAGGCCCTCCAAGATCTTGTTAATTCCCGCCATGATGGTGAATCACCTCCTCGGGCTAAAATGTCTTTCTCCGGGCCAGCAAGTCCCTGGCCAGGTCTTTCAAGGTTGCGATAATTTGGGGAATTCTGGTATCCGCGATTTCGTAATACACGAAGGGGCCGCGGCGCTCTACCTTGACCAGCAGGGAACGGCGCAGCTCCTTCAGGTGATGGGAAACCAGCGGCTGCGACAGGTTCAGCTCTTCCACAATGCTGGAGACGGATTTTTTGCCGTTATTGACACACAGCAGAATCCGCAGACGGTTCTCATCCGACAGGCTTTTAGAGAGAAAGGCCACCGTCTGCAAGTAATCTTCCAGAAGCATTGCTTCCTCACGATTCTCCGGGACGGGAGAAGTTGTTGGGGCCGCGGCCATCGCGCTATTTCTTTCCACCTAGGCCCGGGGCGCCGGGCAGGCTGGTCCCGCCTTTTTGATTTCTACGCCCAGGGCCGCGGCCAGGGCCGCGGTACAGCCGTCCGCGGCCGCGAGGACGATCTGCTTGGCGTATTTTTGCCGCAAATCGCCGATGACAAAGATTCCCGGGATATTGGTTTCACATTTTTCATCGGTCATCACATAGCCGTCGTGGTCCAGCCGCACCCCGGCCGGCACCAGATAGTTATTGGGACTGAAGCCGATGAAGATAAACAGCCCGTCCACGGCCAGTTCCCGGGAGGCCCCGGTCTTGGTATCCTGCAATTTGACGCCGCTTACTCCCTGGTCGCCGGCCAGAATTTCGGTGACAACGGTGTTCCAGAGGACGTCGATCTTCCCTTCGGCCAGGACCCGCTGCTGCAGAATCCGGCTGCCCCGGAACTCGTCCCGGCGATGGGCCAGGTACACCCGCCCGGTGATTTTGGCGAGATAAAGCGCCTCTTCCAAGGCAGTATCGCCCCCGCCCACGACGATGACGTCTTTGCCCCGGAAGAAAAAGCCGTCGCAGGTGGCGCAGTATGAGACCCCCTTGCCGTAATATTC
>JAKAGH010000389.1 GCA_021817645.1 Deltaproteobacteria bacterium | reverse complement strand
GTAAAAGACCGAGGTGAGCTCGTCCATTAGGGTGATGACCGCCACCGACAGCCAGGTGAGCCACCAACGGCCGTTTTGGTAATACGAAAGCCGGCCGGGTTTGCGCAGCAGGAAATAGAAGAGCGCCACCAACCCCAGGTTAATGGCGATGAGAATGGCGATCTTTGGACTCAAATCGGGCCCCGGGAAGAAGAATGTTGCTCTGCCGCCAGCATCCGGGCGGAAGGCCGCGAGAGCCCTAAAATAATACCATTCCTGGGGTGGGCGTCAATCAGTAAGTGCGGGGGGGCTCCGCCTATTCCCGGCCGCTGGCCGCGGGCGCGGCTGCCTGACTCCGTTTTTTTGTATAGTGGATATCAAATTCAAACTGGGGGAAAACCCGGGGCAGGCGCATCAGGTTGAAGACCATAACGCCGATGGAGAAACGGTCCAGCCAGGAAGACAGGGGCCAGCCGTAATGCACGCTTACCTCACGGTCCGAAAATTCATAGGCCACCACCCGCAGCAGACTCACCATGCGATGATAGAGGCTGATCTTGGTTAGCGGAAAGCGGAAATGGTTGGGGGCCACCTTGGGGGGAATGCCGGCCCGGGGGGAATAAAAAGTGATATAGGCCACATTATCCTTATGGAAGCCGTGCTCCGGCTCCTCGGAGCGCCGGAACATCAGGTGGAGGTCCGGGGCGGAGGACTCGGCCAGAAACAGGATCATCTCCATCTCGGTGTCGGCTTTTTCGATTTCCTTCTTTTCCGGGGCCCTTTTGCGGGCCACCAGGACCCCTCCCAGCAGCACTACGGCGGTGACTGAGGCCCACATGATGGTGGCATAATGCTTGTCATAAGCCAGAAAGAAGAAACAGCTCACCAGAAGGACCCATAAGACCATAGTGCCCAGGCGACTGGTGAAATATTTGACGTCTTTGGTGCCCATGAAATAGCGGTAGAGGATCAGGGAGCCCACATTAATGCAGAAGCTGGCGAGCAGCCCCAGAGCGTACATATCCGCCAGCAGCGACTGGCTACCGGAAGTGATCAGGATGATGCAGGAGAAAAAGAGGGCGCTCATGAGGTGGATGCGGTAGAGGGATTGCCTGCGGTTGGTGGCGATGAGCCAATGGAACCCGTAGCGGTGGGCCACCCGCTCCATCAATTCGCTGGAGGCCACAAACGCGGTGTTCACGGCCATAATCAAGGTGAAGCTGGCCAGGGCCGCCACCGCGATGCCGAAGCCCACGCCGTTGAGCATGGTGGCGTAATGGGTGACCAGGTCCCCTTCATGGGCCTTGAAATCGATGGGCGCGGCTAAGACCAAGACGGAGACCAAGGGGGTGGCTATGCCCACGGTGAGGGCCAGGAAGAGGTAAGCCTTGCGGATTTCCTGCCAACTGCGGACTAAACCCGCGGTCTGGAGCACCGATTCCACCCCGGAGTAGGCCAGGATGCAAAAGGCGATGTTAGAAATTAAATTGCCATAGTCTGCGCTCCAACTGCCGGTCAGCAATTTCTTGCCGGTGTCCTTGAAAGCCAGGTGGATCTGCCCCAGGGAATTGGTATCCAGGCTGAGCACCCCGGAGACGATCAGGTTCAGCATCACGAAGGCCGCGGCAATGAAGATCAGGAAGGTGAAGCGGGCGTTTTCCCGGATGCCTAAGACGTTCAGGCCCGCCACGGCCCAGATAATTCCCAGGACCAGGAGCATGGTCGCGAATCCGGAGATGGGAAAGAAGGAGGTGGCATTGGCCACCGCACTCACCGCGGAGATGCAGGCGGTGAGGATATAGTCCACCATGATGGAGGAGACGGCGATAAAGGAGACGGTGGGGCCCAGCACCAGATAGGAGAAGGAATAGACCCCGCCGCCGATGAGGCCGTGCTGCTCCAGAATCTCGGCGATCTCCGTGAGGCGGGTGCTTAAGAAACGGATGAGCAGACTGGTGATGGCGATGAACACCATGGCGCTGAGGCCAATAAAGCGGTGGGCTTCCGCCGGGACGTAAAAGATGGAGGTGAATTCGTCCATCAGGGTGATGATGGCCACCGCCAGGAAGGTGAGCCAGACCCGCCCCTGATGAGGGTAAGTGAGCAGCCCTTTTTGCCGGAGTAACTTGATGAAAAGGATGATTAAGCCCGCATTGAGGGCTATTAAGATAATTGTCTTCATTTAACGCCGTTTTTCATCTTCGCTATTTGCTTTAGTAATATTCACTATCAATAAGGCTGGCCCGCAAAGGCGCGCAATTTGGAGGTAAAAATGAGATAGAACCCGGGAAGGCCCCGGTTTCTCTGTCAGACTGAGAAGGTGGCTATCAGGGGGAATGCGCCCCCGGCAGGGGCAGTGGTGCGGGGATAGATGCTGTTGAATGCGAAAATCTCGCCGCGGGCGAAACCAAACCGGTCATAGCCTCCTCCTGCCTGCGGGGTTAGCTGTCGGGCTTGGGCAGGAGGTTGCATTGCCCTACCGCTTGCGCGGATTCGCCCCAGGAAATTGGGTCCCCCGCTTCTCCGGGTTGGGCCGGAGAACTCGGCGTTTGGCCCGATGGTGCCAAGCCAATTTTGTTTTTTTACTACTTTTACCAGGGATGTCAACAGGAAATAGCAACTAGAAGTTCAACTTCGACGCGTCGCGGCCCCTCTCCCAAGCCCCCTCCCCTATCATCGGACCCCCAATCCCTCCAGGGCGTTGCGGGCGAAGTCTATGGTGGGATCCAGTTCCAGGGCCTGCTTCAGGACGAACGCGGCTTCCTGGCGGTGGCCCAGGCGGGAGAGGTTGATTCCCAGGTTGGCGTAGTCGATGGCGGAGCCGTGGTCTATCTCGATGGCCTTTTCGAAGCAGGCCACGGCCTGCTGATATTGCTCCAGCTTGAAATAGCAGAAGCCCAGGAGATGATGAGCTTCGTACAAAGAGGGGTCCAGATCCAGGGCGGACTTAAACGCGGCC
>JAKAGH010000060.1 GCA_021817645.1 Deltaproteobacteria bacterium | reverse complement strand
GCAATATCCCCCTGGGGAAAGATTGCTATGACGAGCCGGGAGTGAAAAAGGCCCTGTTCGGCGAATCCAATTTTGACCTCCCGGGGCATAATCCCTTATGGAGCATCCTCTCCTTCGGTCCCGGTTCCCAACCCCACCGCCTCAAGGCCTACATCCCCTTCCGGCTGGAGGAGAAGCTGGGCCCCCAGGTGGGGCCGGTGGTGGGCGTCTTTGAAATTTCCCAGAATATCTCCCAGGACCTGGCGGAGATCGGCCAGTTCCGGCTCATTATCCTCTCCACCCTGGGGGTGATCATGGGCCTGCTCTTTCTGGTGCTGCGGCAGATCGTCAAACAGGCGGAGGTCATCCTGGAACGGCGCCAGGAGGAACGGCGGGCCCTGGAGGCGCAGTTGCACCAGGCCGAGAGGCTGGTGGCCCTGGGGGAGATGACCGCGGGGGTGGCCCACGAAATCCGTAACCCGCTGGGCATCATCAGTTCCACCGCGGAACTCCTGAAGGAGCGTCTGGCCCGCTATGAGCCCCAGAACCGCCTGGCCCAGATCATCGTGGAAGAGGCCAACCGCCTCAACGAGAAGGTCACGGAATTTCTCGATTTTTCCCGGCCCCGGGTTCCCAACTTGAGGCATTGCGATCTGGAAGGGGTGATTGACCGCAGCCTGGAGCTGGTGCAGCCGGAGATCGAGCGCTTAGGGATTACTGTCAGCCGCCAATATCACTTGAACGGCCGCGCCCAGGCCGCGGACCCGGACTTGCTGCACCAGGCATTTTTGAATATCCTCCTGAACGCCATCCAGGCCATGCCCGCAGGCGGCCAGCTCACGGTGTCCACCACCGTGGGCCCCCGGGGCCGGGGCGGCGAAATCCGCTTTGAGGACAACGGCGACGGTATCGATCCGGACACTTTGAAAAAGGTCTTCAATCCCTTTTTCACCACCAAGGAAAAAGGCAGCGGCCTGGGCTTGCCCATCGTCAAGAGCATCATCGAAACCCATCAAGGGGTCATCAAGGTCGACAGCGCCCCGGGCGAAGGCACCACGGTGATCATCAGCCTGCCGGAATTGAAAATGAGTTGAGAACAAAGTGAAGTTGACCAAACCGAAAACCGAGCCTTTTGCAAAAGTCTTTTCTCTGCGCTCTCTGCGTCTCTGCGGTGAAATTTTTTCTTTTTTTTTACCGCAGAGGCGCAGTGGACGCAGAGAATGCGCAGAGAGAATTATGATTAACTAAACTTTTTGCAAAAGGCTCGAAAACCGAAAACCGGATAATAATGGATACCATCTTAGTCGTCGATGACGAAGTCAATTACCTCACGGTGATGGAGACCCTGTTGGGGGAGGCCGGCTATGAAGTGCTCACCTCCGCCAGCGCGCCTGAGGCCATAAAAATTCTGGGCAGCGCCGATCTGGACCTGCTGCTCACGGATATGAAGATGCCCAAGATGAGCGGCATCGAACTCCTGGAGAAATCCCACCAGCTTTACCCCGATCTGCCGGTGATCATCATGACCGCGTTCGGCACCGTGGAGAAGGCGGTGGAGGCCATGAAGAAGGGGGCCTTTGACTACATCCTCAAGCCCTTCAAAAACGAAGAGATCCTGGTGACCATCGCCAAGGCCCTGGGGCACCGCCACCTGCTGCTCCAGAACCTGATGCTCAGCCAGGAGCTGGAAAAGAAGTATGGCTTCCCCAATATCGTCGGGGACAGCAAGGTGATGCAGGAGATTCTGGCCTTGGTGAAACGGGTGGCCCCGTCCCGGGCCACCGTGCTGGTCACAGGCGAAAGCGGCACCGGAAAGGAACTCATTGCCCGGGCCATCCACCAGTGCAGCCCCCGGGTGTCGAAGACATTTATCTCCGTTAACTGTGCGGCCCTCACTGAAACACTGCTCGAAAGCGAACTCTTCGGCCACGAGCGGGGCGCGTTCACCCACGCGGTGGCCATGCGCAAAGGCCGCTTCGAACTGGCGGACAGCGGCACCCTGTTTCTGGATGAAGTGGCGGAGATGTCCCAGGCCCTCCAGGTGAAGCTCCTGCGGGTGCTCCAGGAAATGGAATTCGAACGGGTGGGCGGCAACCGCACCATCAAGGTGGACGTGCGCATGGTGGCCGCGTCCAACCGGGACCTGAAAGAAGAGGTGGAGGCCGGGCGCTTCCGGGAGGACCTGTATTACCGCCTCAACGTGGTGCACCTGCAGATGCCGCCCCTGCGCCAGCGCCAGGAAGACATCCCCCTGCTGGCCGTCCACTTCATCCACAAGTACGTCACCGAAAACCTCCGGGGCAAGATGCGCATCACCCCGGAAGCCTTGAAACTCCTGGGGCAATATCCCTGGCCGGGCAACGTCCGGGAACTGGAAAACGTCATGGAGCGGGCGGTGATCCTGTGCCACAACAGTCTCATCACCCCCCAGGACCTGCCTCAGGACCTGGCGCCCGCGGCCCAGGAGACTGCTCTGGATATCGACCGCCTCATCCCCACCAACATCCCGCTCCCCGAGGCCCTGGAGCACATCGAGGAACAGATGATCCGCCGGGCCCTGGAACAGAGCGGCAACGTCCAGGTCCGGGCCGCGGAAATGCTGGGGATCACCAAGAGCTTGCTGCAATATAAGTTGAAGAAGTATCATTTAACCACTTGATTATCATAGAGGATAATCATTTATGACTGCCGAAGACGAATTTTTCGACGGAATGACTGAGCAGTCTAGGGTAAAAGTTGAAATAGTAAAAAAATATTTTACAGCTTGGGCTAATGTTATCCTCCCTTATGTTGAAGGGAGAAATGGAAGATTAGGATATATTGATTTATTCTCAGGCCCTGGAATTTATGAAGACGGAACTAAATCAACTCCTATTCTTTTAATAGAGGAAGCACTCAATCATCCAAAATTAGGCGAAAGATTAAAAAAGAGATTGGTTACTATATTTAACGATGCAAATCCAGAATTCATTAATTTTTTAGAGAAAAACATTGCAAATATTCCTGGAATTAACCAGCTATCAAATAAACCTATTTTATTAAATGACTCTGTTGGAGATCAGATTGTAGAGAAATTTAAAGAAATCAATTTCATACCTTCTTTATTTTTTATTGATCCATGGGGTTATAAAGGACTCTCTCTTTCGTTGCTTAAATCAGTTCTTAAGGGTTGGGGTTGTGATTGCATTTTCTTTTTTAATTATAATCGCATAAATGCCGGCTTAAACAATCCGCTCTTCAATGAAAATATAAATGCTATATTTGGGGAGGAGAGAGCTGCCAAGTTAAGAGATAGTTTATTAACATTGACTCCAAGGGAACGGGAACTGACAATCATAGAAGAATTAGGCCTTGCAATAAATGAGTTAGGATTTCCATTTATTTTGCCATTTTGTTTCAAGGAAGAGGCGGGCAAGAAAACAAGTCATTACATAATATTTATTTCTAAAAATGACAAAGGTTACGAAATTATGAAAAATATTATGGCAAAATATAGCTCTGAATCAAATCAGGGTGTTCCATCTTTTGAATATTGCCCAGCTACAAAGAAACAACCATTTTTATTTCAGTTTAGAAGACCATTGGATGAATTATCTGCAATGCTGTTGGAAGAATTTAGGGGGAAAACGGTGTCGATGTTGGATATCTTTAAGACCCATCACATTGGGAAACCATTTATTAAGAAAAATTATAGGGAAGTACTTATCAAAATGGAGCAAAAAGGTTTAATCAGAGCCAACCCTTCCATTAACGAAAGACGGAATGGAACATTTGCGGATAAAGTAAAGGTTGCCTTCCCGGAGTAATAAATAATGTCTTTTATTTCCAAGATTGAATGGACCGAGGCCACTTGGAACCCGGTTACTGGATGCACAAAAATTAGCGAAGGATGCAGGCATTGCTATGCCGAAAAATTGGCTCTAAGACTCAAAGCAATGAATAATCCTCGATATTTCAATGGATTTGATATTACATTGCACTATGATGTGTTGGGAGACCCTCTAAAATGGAATAAACCAAAAAAGATATTTGTAAATTCAATGAGTGATTTATTTCATGAAAAAGTTCCAATTAGCTTCATTGAAAAGGTTTTCGAGGTGATAAGGATAGCAAATCATCACAATTTTCAAATATTAACTAAACGCTCTGAAAGGCTTTTACAAATTGCGCCTTTTCTAAAGTGGCCAGCGAATTTGTGGATGGGTGTTACTGTCGAAATGGAAAATTTCACATATCGTATCTCTCACCTTAGACAAACTCCAGCTAAGATAAAATTTATATCGTTCGAACCATTATTGAGTAATATTAATGAGATAAATTTTGAGGGAATAGATTGGGCGATCGTAGGGGGAGAATCTGGTCCAAAAAGTAGGATTATGGAAAAAGAATGGGTGATCAATATCAGAAATCAGGCTCTTTATAATAAAGTTCCTTTCTTTTTTAAACAATGGGGGGGGAAAAATAAGAAGAAAGCCGGAAGATTGTTGGATGGCAAAACATGGAACCAAACCCCCCAATTGAGAGCTGGCCTCTTTTAAAAATGGGCTATAACACCGAAAGGAAACCTACAGTTTGAAACTAGACGACTTCCCCAAAGACATTCAGCTGCACCTGATTCCCAGGCCCACCGGGGACCTGGTGTACCGCTGCCTGGAGTGCGGCGCGGAATATGACATCAGCCAACTGCTTTACACCTGCCCCAAGTGCAAGGGCCTGTTTCTCCTGGAAGACAAGGCCGCGGACCGGCTCAAAGCCCATCCCGGTATTTTCTGGCGGCGGCTCTTCGATTACCGCAAGATGCTCAATATCCCGGCCTTAAAGGGTGTCTTTCTCTTCTACGAGCTCATCGCCCCGGTCATCCCGCTGACGGACATCATCTACCTGGGGGAAGGCCACACGCCCCAGGTGGCGGCCAATGACGCGCTCCGGGAGGAAGTGGGCCGGGCCTTTTATTTCAAAAACGACGGCCAGAACCCCAGCGCCTCTTTTAAGGACCGGGGCATGGCCGCGGCCTTGAGCTACCTCAATTTCCTGGCGAAGCAGCCCGGCGCGGGCAAGATGCTGGCCATCTGCGCCTCCACCGGCGACACCTCCGCGGCCGCGGCCCTGTATTCGGCCTACCTGGGGAAGCAGATCGCCTCCGCGGTGCTCCTGCCCCACGGCAAGGTTACGCCCCAGCAACTGGCCCAGCCCCTGGGGAGCGGCGCCCGGGTGTTGGAGGTCCCCGGCGTTTTCGACGACTGCATGAAGGTGGTGGAGAACCTGGCGGATAACTACCAGGTGGCCCTGCTCAACTCCAAGAACTCCTGGCGCATCCGGGGCCAGGAGTCTTATGCTTATGAGATTGCCCAATACTTCGATTATGACTTACAAAAAAAGGTAATCGCGGTGCCCATCGGCAACGCCGGCAACATCACCGCCATCATGCAAGGTTTCCTGAGGCTCCTGGACTTAGGCGTCATCGAGGAGCTGCCCCGGGTGCTGGGAGTGCAGTCCCGCCACGCCAACCCGGTCTTCCGCTACTACCTGGAGCCGGATAAAGCGAAAAGGGTCTTCAAGCCCGTCACCGTCCAGCCCAGCGTGGCCCAGGCCGCGATGATCGGCGCGCCGGTGTCCATGCCCCGGGTCATCCGTCTGGCGGAGGAATACACCCGCCGGGCCGGGGCAGATGCAGTAACAGTGGTGGAGGTCACCGAGCAGGAGATCATGGACTCCATGTTGCTCGCCAACCGCCACGGCCACATCGCCTGCACCCAGGGGGGCGAGTCCCTGGCCGGCTTCCGGGCGGCCATCAAGGCGGGCTTGCTCTCCCCGGAGGAAGTGGGGGTGCTGGACGCCACCGCGCACCACCTCAAATTCATCGGCTTCCAGCAGATGTATTTTGACAACACCTTTCCTCCGGAATTCGAGGTCACGCCCAAACCCGAATACCAGAACCGGCCGCAATTGTTGACTCCGCAAACCGGGGACCCGGAGAAGAAGACCCAGGACTTGGCGAGCCAGATTGCGGCTTTGCTGAATCTGACTCCGAAGGGCTAAAAAGCCATGTAAAAACCTCATTTTCTGTCATCCTGAACGCAGTGAAGGATCTCAACGCTTCGAAAATACGAGATTTTTCGCTGCGCTCAGAATGACAGACTGGGGCAAGTTGATTAAAATTCTGAGGCGGGCTTCTGCTTCGATTCTGCCTTCTTGCCACTGGTCACTGACTACTGGCCACTGACCACTTTTATTTCCAGGTGGCACCGGGGTCTCGCCTGTGCTATTTATTATTTTGCCCCTGTTCCTAATACCAAGATATCGACAGGCCTATGACTTCTAAAGAACCAGACTCCAGCAAAGGCCCTCTGGACACCACCCTGACCGACAACTATTGTTTCGTTTGCGGTAAGGACAACCCCCTGGGGTTTAAGATCCAGGTGAGGTATACCGAGGCGGAGTTAGCCGCGGAAACCGAGTTGTCCCTCCCCCGGGAATACCAGGGCTGGACCGAGGTGATCCACGGCGGCATCCTGGCCACGCTGCTGGATGAGCTGATGGCCCACGCAGTCTGGCGCTTCGCCGGTCCGGGGGTTACCCTGGGGATGGAAGTGCGCTTTCACAAGCCCCTCAAACCGGAGGAAACGATCAGAATCCGGGGGGTGCTCCAGCCCGGCAACAGCAGCCGCCGCCAGGCCGAAGCGGAGATCATCCGCCTGGCCGACGGCCAAAAAATTGCTTCGGGGAAGAGCCGGTTTTTGTTACTGGAGAAGAAGGATTCTGGAGGAGGGGGCTAATACTAAATTCACCTTAACCGGTCAAAAAAGATGAATCGGCGTGCATCGGCGTTTATCGGCGGTTGATATTTAACCGCCGATAAACACCGTCTATGGCGGCCAGGGGCCGCCCGATAATTCTAATCCCGATGTTTAATGTAACTATCTTAATGGTGGGCAAGACCCGGGAAGCCTTCATCCAGGAGGGTGTTGCCTTCTACCAGAAACGCCTCCAGCCCTTTCTGAAACTCTCCCTGAAATCTGTGCGCGCCGAAAAAGAAGAGGGCAAACTGCCGGCGGAGACCATCAAAGCCCGGGAAGGGGAACGCCTGCGGCAGGCCCTTGCCGCCAAAAATTATGTGGTGGCCCTGGACCCTAAAGGCAAGGAGCTTTCCACCGAGGACTTTGCGGCCTGGCTCAGCGCCCGGGAACAAGACGCCCGGCCCCTGGTCTTCCTCATCGGCGGCCACCTGGGGCTGGACGCGGCCACCTTGGGCCTCGCCCAGGAACGCCTGGCGCTCTCCCGGCTGACTCTGACCCACGAATTGAGCCGCCTGGTCCTCCTGGAGCAGCTCTACCGGGCCATGACCATCAAGGCCGGCCACCCTTATCATGTGTAATCCCGCTTTTATCTGCTATCCGGCTCTGCTCCCCCGCGCCGAGCCCTTTATTTTCCCAAGAGATTCATATAGAATTTATTTATGACACAGCGAGAAGCAGCCCTGGCGGGCAAGATTACCGAAGTGATGGCCCAGGCGGCCCAAAAAGAAGGGCTGGCCCCGGAGGTCATCCGCCAGGGGCTGGAACTGGGCACCCTGGTGGTGCCCGCCAATCCCGGCCACCGCAATCTCTCGCCCGCGGCCATCGGCCAAGGTGTGCGGGTGAAGATCAACGCCAATATCGGCACCTCTCCCCACGACGTCAACCTGGAGAAGGAGCAGGCCAAACTGGCCGCGGCCTTGCGTTATGGAGCCGACGCCATCATGGACCTCTCCACCGGCGGCCCCCTGAATGATCTGCGCGTTGCGCTCCTGGCCCAGTGCCCTGCGCCCTTCGGCACCGTGCCCATCTACCAGGTGATGACCGAGGCCCAGAGTCTGGAAGAAGTCAAGGGGGACTGGTTCCTGGACATGGTGGAGCACCATGCCCGCCAGGGGGTGGATTTCGTCACCGTGCACTGCGGCGTCACCCGGGCCGCTATTCCTTTGCTGAAAAAAAGAGTCACCGGCGTGGTCTCCCGGGGCGGCGCCTTTCTCGTCGCCTGGATGCGGCGCCACGGCCGGGAAAACCCCTTATACGAGCAATATGACCGCTTGCTAAAAATCGCCCGGGACCATGACGTGACGCTCTCCCTGGGTGACGGCCTGCGCCCGGGGTGTCAGGCCGACGCCACCGACCGGGCCCAGCTCCACGAATTGAAGATTTTGGGGGAATTGACCAAGCGGGCCTGGGCTCAAGGCGTGCAGGTGATGGTGGAAGGCCCGGGCCACCTGCCGCTCAAGGACATCAAGAAAAACGTGCGCCTGCAGCAGAAATACTGCGCTAACGCCCCCTTTTACGTCCTGGGTCCCCTGGTCACGGACGTGGCCTCCGGCTACGACCATATCGCCGGGGCCATCGGCGGCGCCCTGGCCGCCACCGCCGGAGCCTCCTTCCTCTGCTACGTCACTCCCGCGGAACACCTGAAGCTGCCGGAGGTGGAAGACGTCATCGACGGGGTGGTGGCCTCCCGCATCGCCGCCCACGCCGCGGACATCGCCAACGGCATCCCCGGGGCCGCGGACTGGGACCTCAAGATGTCCAAGGCCCGTCGCGCCCTGGACTGGCAGACGCAAATAAATCTCTCCATCAACCCGGAGAAAGCCCGGCGCTACCGGGACCTGAGCCAGGCCAAGGAAGACCAGTGCACCATGTGCGGCAAATTCTGTGCCATGAAGGTCTTCGACGAGAAGTTTGAAGGCTAATTAGATGATCCTGAGCCCATTAAAGGGGCAAGAAAGGAGAATGCCCATGGCCAGTGAAGTCCTGAACTTAACCGCCCAGATTGTTATGGCCCACGCCTCCATGACCGAACTCTCTCCCCGGGAATTGCTTCAGGAAATTAAAGAGGTTTATAGTGTCTTGGCTTCCTTTCCAGGCGAGGCGGCCGCGCCCGCGGCCCCGGCCCCGGTCGCCCGGCCACGGAAAACGCGGGCCAGGAAAATGGTGGAATCTGCTGAGGCCAAGGCGATTGAAAATGAAGAAGGACCCGCGGTCGGCGACCCGGAGTATATGGACTTTATGTCCAGCAGAGAGGGATGAACCGGCCCGCGGCCAGATTTGCCCCAGTGATGGAAGAAATCTGCATTTAGCAGCCGCGGCCTCCCGCGGCTGCCCCTTCCCCGCCGAATTGTGGGGGAACAGCTTGCTGTGCCCCATTTTATTCCCTCCCGCAGGAAGGCTGGCGTCCCCCTGTGCGGCAAATTTTGCGCGCGGCGGGTCTTTGCCGTCAGGGCGCCGGTCAAATCTTTCCTTCCCTTTAGTCTAAGTGCTTTATTTCTCAAGCGGTTTCCGTTTAATTTGTTTGATTTATTAGATTGTTAAGGGCTCCGGCAAAAGCAGCCGCAGGAAAAATCCGGGTCTGCCGGTCCCTGGCCCCGGTTTTGCATCACAAGAGTACAAAACTTATTTTTCTTCGGGTGTCAGACCATGAAGACCATAGTGGCAGTATTGGTAGAAAGCCCCCTGTACTTCACCTTGTCCTTACAAGACCGCTACGGCCTGGTAAAAAGGCTGATGGACCGGGAAAACAACATCGATCTGAGCGCCATGCACCATAAATTGCGGGCCTTCCTGACGGTGAAACCCCAAGGCAGTTAAAGACCCCGTTTTTAGCGGGACGTGTTTTTCAATTAATTTAGCAGTAGGTCGAAACCAGGCCCTCTACCCCCCTGGAGGGAGAACGAAATGGAAACCAAGGATTGCCCCCAAGAACATTTTGATTGCCAGCATAAGACCCCGATGTGGCAGACCCGGATGACCATCATCCCCGAGACCATGGGGTTTTTAATCAGCTGTGACATGCGCCTGCTGCCCATGGGCGAATTCCTCCACGTGGTGAAGCTCATGCACCAGGCCGAGGTGGATTACCTCAAGGAGGAAGGGATTATCATTGAAACCCGGTGGCCGGCCCTGCATGTGGTCAAAAACTAGATTTGGTGCGGAGAAAGCAGGAAGTAAATGGGGTGGGGAAAGGCCGAAGACCTGGTCCATACCCTCCCCCTCCCCCAACCTGCTCCCACCACGGCAGTGGGAGTATGAGGTCCTTATTTTAAAAGGTATTTCTGAGCAGGATACCAAATGCAAAACCTCTTTTCTGAAATTAGGGAAGCGGTGAAGTATTGCACCATTTTGAAAAAAAAGATTCTTCAAACCGCCGCGCTCTGATCAGAATGATAATTTAGAGAAAATCAAGGTTTTGCAATGGCTTCTAGAGGTTGAATCGTCTCTTCCGGGGCCCTCCCTACTTCCCGGTGAGTTCCTTGATTTCTTCTTTGGCGTGCTCCATTTCCTGGACCTGCTGTTGGTCCATCCGCAGGAGCATGGTCTGGAATTCCCCCACGTGGGTCTTTTCTTCTTTGGCGATGTCCAGGAAGACCTTCTTGATGTCGGTGTTATCGGTGAGGGCCGCCAGTTGTTCATAGAGGTTGATGGCGTCCAGTTCGGCGATAATACCGATGCGCAGCAGTTCCTGGTTCAAATTTTCTTTGGAGAGTTTGCTTAAATCCGCGGGGATTTGGGATAACATAAACTCCTCCCTGGGCTGAAAAAATATGCTGCGTTGGCAGCAAACTTCTGGTAGCCATAGTAAGCATGGAAGAAATGAGCGTCAAGGGAACCCCTTGACGCCCTCGCCTTCCTGACAAATCTTTATCTCAGACGGGCGCCCATCTGGCGAAAAAAGGCGGCGCCGCGCCGGTTCTGGCGGGTTCGGGTGTTATCATCAATAGGGATTAATTTTTATCCCCGGGAGAATGAAAATGGCTGGTGATGGGGTGCGGGAGCGGTTATCCGCCTGGCTGGACGGCGAACTGAGCGAAGATGAGCGCCGGGAGGTGGCCGCGCATCTGGAAGTTTGCGAGGAATGCCGCCGGGAGTTGGCCAGGCTGCAGCGGCTGGACGCGGCCCTGGGCCGCCTGGAGGCGGCCGTGCCGCCGGGACTGGCGGAACGGGTCCTGGACCGGCTGCAGCCCCGCCGCCGCCGCTATTGGTGGCAGTCCCTGGCCCTGGCCGCGTCGCTGCTGTTGGGCATCGTTTTGGGCGGCACCCTGGCCCGGGATTTTTATCCCTATCAGACGGCCGCCAACGGCGCCGGCGAAGTCCTGGCCCTGGAAGAATTCAATGACTTTCCCCAAGGGTCTCTGGGCGCAGTCATGGTCTCCTACCAGATGGACCAGACAGAAGAGAGCAACGGTTCATGAAGCGCAGTTGGCTGCTCTATCTGGTGATTTTTTCCCTGGCCCTCAACCTGGGGACCATCGGCGCGTTTGCCTACCTGAGGTATCAAGACCGGCACACGGTTGTGGGTAAGGAAGAGCCGGGACCGATGGGCCTACGGGAACTGTGGCTGGCCCTGCACCTGGATCCAGAACAGCGTCAGGCCTTGCGCCGATTGGCCCCGGAACACCGCGGGCAAGTGGCCCAGATCCGCCAGGGGCTGATCGGGAAACGCCAGGAGTTGTTTGAGCTGCTCAAAGGGGAAAACCCAGATTGGCGCGCCATCCAGGGCAAGATCAAAGAGATCAGCGCCCAGCAGGGCCGGCTGGAAGAAGAAGTGGTCCGGTTTCTCCTGGAGTGCAGGAAGCATCTTAGGCCGGAGCAGCAAGCCGCGTTTATCGGCCTGGTGGAAAGAAGGCTGTGTCGCCCCTGGAACTGCGCTCCCATGGGACGGCCTCACTGGGGCCGCGGCCAGGGTCGGGGCATGGGACCCGGCCCGGGTCCCGCCACGCCGCCAAAATCTCCCTAAAAATTGGCAGATGGAGGAGGATTTGAGATGAAACTAAATACGCGTATGGTTTGGAGCCTGGCTCTGGCCCTGGCTTTGGCGGGAATCATTCTCTGGGCGAACCTCAGTTGGGCCCAACGCCGGGGTGGTGGTGGTCCCGGGGCATTTTGCCCGGTGAACCAGGCACCCCAGAACACCGTGCAGGGGCAGGGGCAGGGCAACGCCAATTGTCCCAACTACCCCGGATACCGTGGCGGCCGCCAGGGCCGGGGCGCTAATGCCCAGGGGTTCCAGGGGCAGCGCGGACCCGGCCGGAATGCGCCTAATCCTCCAGCCAACCAGCCCAACGCCACCCAATAATACCAACTTCGCCTTAATCTGTATCAAAGCACAAATCGGCGTGCCGCCGCGGTTAAGTGATTAACCGCGGCTACACGCCGATATTAGCCTGTGCTACCACTTGCCGGAAACCCGGTAAGAGAAAGCCGAAGTATCCCTGTTCCCGACTTAGCCGCAGGAACCGCCGCAGTCCGAGGAAGTGCCGCAGTCCGTGGAGGAACAACCGCAGGAGCAACTGGACTGGGTGGGTTGATCGCTGATGCCTGCCACCGTGATGGTAAAGATGAGCGTCTTGCCCGCCAGGGGATGGTTGAAGTCCACGATGAACTTATCCGCGGCCACTTCCAGGACTTTACCGGATACGGGGCCGTGGGGGCTGGAGAAGCGGAGCATCTGATCCACCTCCACCTTCTCGCCT
>JAKAGH010000388.1 GCA_021817645.1 Deltaproteobacteria bacterium | reverse complement strand
TTTCAGTACCAAACTTTTTCTGAAATTGCAGCAGACTGAGAGCTTCCTGTTGCATATTTTCACTCCATTTTGCTATATATTCTATATAATTATCGCATATTATACGGAGCAAAAGCAATAAGCGTTTAATATTATACCGGGTTGCAGTAGGGCGAACCTGGTGTTCGCCTCCGAACAGTGAGGGCGAACACCAAGTTCGCCCCTATAGGAAAAATTCCGCTGAATTATAAAATGGTATTATTTAGTCTTCTCGGTCTTACCGGCGTCAGGCTCCGGGCAGGGACAGGGCGCGTTCTTGTGCACCAGCCGCCCCAGCCTGGCGCAATGCAGGGCCTGAAAAGTCCGGCACGACCCGGCCCCATCCACGGCCTGCACCTGGGGCCAGGAGGCATGTTCACAGGAAAGGTCGCACCATTTCATGGGAGTCTTAATTTCCGCATTAATTAACGATAAATATCTCGCCGATGGCCGATATGCAGAATCAGAACCGATTGTTTTTTGTCGTTGATTTCATAGATGAGTCGATATTCGCCAACTCTTAACCGCCATCCCGGTCGAGCAGTTAATTTGATGCATCCGGGCGGTCTTGGTTCATTAGCAAGATTCCTTACAGCATCCCGAACTTGTTCGTAAGCGTCATGAGGCAATTGAGCTAATTCTTTCTGAGCCCGGCGCAGAATGGAGATGCTGTAGGCCATCGCTATGAGTGTTCAATCTCAGAGATTGCCTGCTCAAAAGGAATAGCTTCGTCTCCCGGGGCTTTCGCCGCATCGTAAGCACGTATAGACTCTAGCTCCTCAACTTCTTCTAGGAGCTTGCGATAATTGGTAATATCGAGAATTACGCCGATACGATTCCCTTTTTCATCAATTACATAATTCTCTTCGAATTTACTCATAAATATTGCCTCCAACTTAAAGGCATTTCCCTTTTAAAGGTCTTCCTCGCCAAAACTTTCCAGGTAAAGTTCCACCGCTTCCTTGAGGTTTGCCTGGGCCTCTTCAATGGTTTTTCCTTGGCTTACCACGCCCAATTCCACGCAATGAGCCACATACCAATTTTCTTCCCTGGTCAGAACCGCAGTAAATTTCCTAGACATAAAGACCTCGAATGTTCTCTGTCTTGGAATCCCCTAGCCTTTCGCCTTTTTGCCAATCACCTCATACGCCTGCTCCAAGGCCGCGCCGATTTTGGCCTTGTCCGGGCCTCCGGCCTGGGCCAGGTCGGGTTTGCCGCCGCCGCTGCCGCCTATGGTGGGAGCCAGTTCCTTGATGATCTCCCCCGCGGGGAAGCGCCTGGTCAGGTCCTTGGAAACCAGGGCGATGAGCATGGCCTTGTCCCCCACAGCGCTGCCCAGGACGACGATGCCGCTCTTCAGGCGGTCCTGGAGCTTCACCGCGAACTCCCGGAGTCCCTTGGGGTCCGCGGCGTCCACCTGCAGGGCCAGGATGGAGACGCCGTCCACCTGGCGCACCTGCTCCAGCAGGTCCCCGGCCTGGGCCGAGGCCAGACGGCCTTTCAAGGCTTCCACCTCTTTTTCCAGTTCCTTCTGACGCTTCAAGACCTTCTCCAGGCGGTTGAGCAAGTCGCCCCGGCCGCCTTTGAGCAGACCCGCGGCCTGGTCCAGTTCCCGGGCCATCTCCTGCATGAGAACGATGGCCGCGGGGCCGCACACCGCCTCCAGGCGGCGGATGCCCGCGGCCACCGAGGCCTCGGCCGTGATCTTGCACAGCCCCAGGTCGCCGGTGCGGGTTACATGGGTGCCGCCGCAGAGCTCCCGGCTGAGCCCGGGAATGGCCACCACCCGGACTTCATCGCCGTACTTTTCCTCGAAGAGCGCCATGGTGCCGCTTTCCAGGGCATCGGCCAGGGCCATGCGAGTGGTCTCCACCGCCTGGTTGGCGGCCACCGCCGCGTTCAAGTCGTGCTCGATTTTTTCCAGTTCCTCCGGGCTGATGGCCTGGAAATGGCTGAAGTCGAAGCGCAGCCGCTCCGGGGCCACCAGGGAGCCGGACTGCTTGACGTGGCTCCCCAGGTGTTTTTGCAAGACCGCCTGGAGGATATGGGTGGCGGTGTGATGCCGGGCGATCTGGCGCCGCCGCTCCACGTCCACTGCCAGGTGGGCCGGATCATTGACCTTGACCACCCCTTCCTCCACCTGGCCCTGGTGCACCATCAGGTCGTTGGGCAGGCGCTGGGTCCCGGTGACCTTCAGCTTATAGCCGGGACCGGTGATCCAGCCGGTGTCCCCCACCTGGCCACCGGTTTCCCCGTAAAAGGGGCTGGCCGCGGTGACCACTTCCACTTCATCTCCAGCCTCCGCTTGCTCGCCATGGTCATCGTGGCGGATCAGGGCCAGGATGACGCTGTCGGCCTTCAAAGTGTCATATCCCAGAAACTTGGTGGGTTCCCAGCCCGTCAGGTCCTGGTAAACCTGGGGGATCTCCTCCCCCGGGCCGCCCCGCCAGGATTGGCGGGAAGCCTCCCGCTGGCGGCGCATATGGGTTTCAAACCCCTCCAGGTCCAGCCCCAGGCTCTCTTCCTTGAGCGCGTCCTGGACCAGGTCCAGGGGAAAACCATAGGTGTCGTAGAGCTTGAAGGCCACTTCTCCGGGCAAGACTTGCTTCTTTTTGGCTTTCAGGGTCTCCAACTCCTCAGCCAGAAGCTTCAGGCCGTGGTCCAGGGTATCCGCGAAGCGCTCTTCCTCGCCGCTCACCACTTGATGCAAGAATTGACGGGCGCCTCTCAGCTCCGGATAAAAGTCCCCCATCAGTTCCACGACCTTATCACCCACCCGGGTCAGGAAGGGACTCTTCAGGTTCAGCACCCGGCCGAAGCGGATGGCCCGGCGCATGATGCGCCGCAGCACGTAGCCCCGGCCTTCGTTGGAGGGCAGCACCCCGTCGGCGATCAGGAAAGTGGTGGCCCGGGAATGGTCGGCAATGACCCGGAAGGCTACGTTTTCCTGGGGATTCGGGCCATAGGCGCGGCC
>JAKAGH010000059.1 GCA_021817645.1 Deltaproteobacteria bacterium | reverse complement strand
AAATTCCAGGGCGGTCAAGGTTTGCTCCGGCATGCCCCTCCAGTCGTCCTGGTAAAGGGGGGAAGGATCAGGAGCCTAAACGCCGCCGCACGATCTCCTGGACCACCTTCCCGTCAGCCCGGCCCGTTAAAGAGGCCATGGCGTTCTTCATTACCTTGCCCAGCTCCTTGGAGCTGGAAGCACCCAATTCCTTAATGATCCTGACCACCTCCGCCTCAACTTCCTCTGGCGCAAGTTGAGGCGGCAAAAAAGAGAGGAGGATGCTTAGCTCCTCCTCTTCTTTGTTTGCCAGGTCGGGCCGCCCGGCTTTAGTGTATTCACTGATGGCCTCCCGCCGCTGTTTGACCTGCGTGTTGATAACTGCTTGCAACTCCGCCTCGGTCACCTGGCGCTTCAGATCCACCTCCCGATGGCGGATGGCGGTTTTCAACATCCGCAAAGTGGATAGCGCCACGGCTTGTCTCTCTTTGAGAGCCTCCTTGAAGGCCTGATCCAGCCGCTGAATAAGGGAGGTCATGAACCCTCAATCTTGCGGAGCTTTTTCAAAGCCCGTTTCTTGGCCGCCAAAATTTTCTTCTTACGCTTAATGCTGGGTTTTTCGTAATGCTCCCGTTTGCGGATTTCCGAGAGGATCCCCGCTTTTTCGCATTGCTTTTTAAAGCGTTTTAGGGCGACCTCGAAGGGCTCGTTGGGTTTCACCCTGACGCCCGGCATCCATTTCAACCCCCTCCCTGCCGTCAAATCCCTCTTCCCGCCCGGCAGTATCCCCCGGCAGACTGGCTGCAGGCGGGTGGTGGCAGGAAGAGGTGCTATATCCTCAAACGGATATTTTTTATCACTTATTTCGAAACTGTCAAGGGGTTTTTCATCCAGACACCTGTATTTTGCGCCGGCAAGAGAGCATTTGTCCCAATGACCTGAATATGTTATTGTTTAAAGTCAAATTCCCCTACCTCTTCCCGTTTCGGATCGCGGCGAGTTTTGGTATATCTCAAATAAATCAGGACCTGTCAATAACCATGCTACCACCAACGCCAAACAGGAAAATAAAGATGTTGATACCCACTCTGATTTTCTTGCTCCTGGTCTCAGTCCCGGCTTGGGCCGGAGACCGGGTGGCGGAAGCCGACAAAATCCTGAAAGAGCCGAACCTCGACCTTTGCGAGGCCCTCAAGGCCCTGGACCTTTATGCCGCCAGTTTGGCCCAGCCTGAGCCCCACAAGGTTTCTCTCCTGGCCCGTCTGGCCCGCACCTGTTTTGTTATCGGGGAATTGACCACTCGCAGCCAACGGCAGAAGTATTATGAATCGGGCCAAAGTTACGCGGACATGCTCTTGAAAGAGGCGCCTAACCGGGTGGAGGGCCATTACTGGCTGGCCATGCACCTTTGCGGGCAGGCAGATACGGGTGGCGCCATGCTGGGACGGCGGCTGCTGCCCCAAATTATGGAAGAGTTGAAAAAGGCGCAGGCTATTGATGAAGGCTACGACCAGGCGGGGAGCCACCGGGTCCTGGGGCGCATCTACTACGAGGCCCCGTCCTGGCCCTTCTCCGTGGGTGACCTCCAGAAATCCCTGCAACATCTGACCACGGCCGTGCGCCTGGCCCCGCAGAACAGCACCAACCATCTTTATCTGGCAGAAACTCTGATCAAGCTTCACCGGGATGATGCCGCCCGGGAGGAACTGGAGCAAGTGCTGAAGGCTTCCAAGCATGCCCTGCTGGGCCGGTGTCTGCAGGACGACCGCAAAGAGGCCCGGAGCTTGCTGCGGCGAACGGCCCTGGCGGACGAGTAGAATAATGGCGGCCCGGCTTCGCCCCTTCCCCGTTCTTCCTCAGGAAACACCCGGTAACCCGGAGGCGCTATGAATCTTGGCAGGATTGGCCGCCGGGTTCTCGCCCCGCTATTCCTATTGCTGTTGGCCGGGTGCATTACCGTCAAGGTGGACATCTTTGAAGAGCAAAAACCCCTGAAAGAAAAGGTGGTTTCCGGGGGCGGCCGGGAAAAAATCTTGCTGGTGGATATCTCCGGGATGATTATGGAGACCCGGCACCGCGGTATTTTTAGCCTGGGCGCGGTGACCACCCCCGGCTATGTCAAAGAGGTCCTGGATAAGGCGGCCAAAGATAAACACATCAAGGCCCTGGTTCTGAGGATTAATTCCCCGGGGGGCACGGTCAGCGCCTCGGACATCATCCACCACGAACTTCAGAACTTTAAGAAGGAAACCGGGGTGCCGGTGGTGGTCTGCCTCATGGGGCTGGCTACTTCCGGGGGTTATTATCTGGCCCAGGCCGGGGATGTCATCGTCGCCAATCCCAGCGGCATCACCGGCTCCATCGGCGTACTGGCCATGAAGCTGAATATCAAGGGCTTAATGGACAAGGTGGGGGTCGACAGCGAACTGGTGAAAAGCGGCAAATGGAAGGACTTCTGGTCTCCCTTCCGGCCCTCCACCCCGGAAGAAAAGCAGATGATGCAGGATGTGATCAACAGTTTATACCAGGGCTTTGTCAAAGTGGTGGCCGAAGGCCGCAAGATGGATACCCGGGAGGTGAAACGGGTGGCGGACGGCCGCATTTTTACCGCGCCCCAGGCCAAGGACTTGGGCCTGGTGGACAGTTTGGGATACCTGGATGACGCCATCAAGATCGCCCAGAAGCAGGCCGGCCTGGTGGAGGCCAAAGTAGTGCGCTACCATCGCCCCGATAGCTACCTGCCCAATATCTACTCGCAGACCCCGGACTTCTCCTGGATGGTAGGCCCTCAGTTTCTCTATATTTGGTGGCCGGGAGAATTATAAGCAGATTTTTTTTAGTTATTTCCCCGTCCAGCCGATAAGCTGAATAAGAGGCGGGAATCTGCCTGCTTTCTCACATCAAGGATGGGTGAGGAAGTCCTTTAAGTACCTGGAAACTCTACTGAATTTATGAGTTTGCGGGATGATAAGGGCTTGCTTCCATGTGTATTTTATTTGGTAATTGAGGAACCTTGCCGTTGGCAAGACCGGGTAAAGCTTGACTTTACCGAATTCTGAGGGATAATTTTACGTAAGGGTTTTTATGAAAATCACCGACATTCAAGGAACTGGCGTCAGCCAGTTACAAAGCGAGCAGACGGCGTCGGTAGGGTCGCGGGCAGGCAAGACCTCGACAGAGGGCCTGAGCGCGGGCAGCGATAATATTGTCGTGTCCCAGGAGGCCCGCCTGATGCAAAAGGCCGCGGATATTATCGGCCAAACTCCGGATGTGCGGCAAGATAAGGTGGACTCTCTGCAGCAAGCAGTTAATCAGGGAACCTATTCTGCCGATACCCAAAAAGTGGCGAACAGCATGATCGCCGACATGCTCATGGAGCGGTAGGCTTTACGCGAAAAAATAAGGGGTATTGGGGAAGGGGACGCCTCGGGGGAGGTGCCCCTTCTTTTTTTTTACCCCCCCCTCATTTGCCAAAAGTTTTTTCTTATAGAAGAAGCATGTGCCAAAAGTTTTTTCCTCTTATCCCCTCTCCCCCGGCCTTATCATTACCCATAAGCCAGTAACTATCTGATTTAATTAGTATAGATTTGTTACTAAATGATTCTTTTCGTAGGGGCGAATCTTGTGTTCGCCCGGCACATTCAGGGCGAACAAAAGGTTCGCCCCTACCTTTCAATCCCTGATTGACAGCAAATCAGTCTTTGGTGGCGCAGGCTGGAAAGCCTGCGCCACCAATTATCTTTATATTTTGCGTCTTTCTTTGCGCCTTGGCGCCTTTGTGTGAGGCCAATCTTTTCGGAGCAGGTTCACCTGGGCCTATGATCCACCCACAAAGCCTGAAAAGAATCGCAGGGGCGGGCGTCTCGCCCGCCCGGAAATCCGCACAGGCTGGAAAACCTGTGCTACCGCTCGGAACTTTTCCGGACAAGTTCCCAGAATTATTTTTTGAGCGCCGCCACCCTTCCCAAAAGCAGGTGCGCGGCCTGTTTCACTTCCTCTTCCGTGGTGTGACGTCCCACGCTCAGACGCACCGCGCCCCGGGCCAACTCCGGAGCCACCCCCATGGCCGCCAGCACCGGGGAGATGGTTTCCTCCCCGCTGTGGCAGGCCGCGCCCAGGGACGCGGCCAACTCCGGGAGGCCCCCGAGGATGTCGCTGCCGGAAAACCCGGGAAACGAGACGTTCAGAGTATTGGGCAAGCGTTCCTGCTCGGGGCCGTTGAGGGCCAGTTCGGAAAATCCCGCCAACAACCTTTCATGCAACAAATTCCGGAGTCCGGATAAACGCGGGCCAGCGTCGGCCAGCCCCTCCCGGGCCAGACGGCAGGCTTCCCCCAGGGCCACCAGGTAAGGCACGTTTTCCGTGCCCGGGCGGCGCCCCCCTTCCTGGCCGGCCCCGTGGAGCAGGGGGCTAAACGTGCAACCCGTCCGCACATATAAGGCCCCCACGCCTTTAGGCGCGTAAAACTTGTGGCCCGCCAGGGTGAGGAAATCCACTTGCAGTTCCGCCACCCGCACCGGGATTTTTCCCACACTTTGGGCCGCGTCGGTGTGGAACCAGACCCCCGCGGCCCGGGCTAGTTCCCCGATGTCGCTGAGGGGCTGCAGCGCGCCGGTCTCATTGTTGGCGTGCATCACGCTGATCAGGATGGTGCGGGGGGTGAGGGCGCGGCGCACTGCGTCCGGGTCCACCAGGCCCCGGGCATCCACCGGCAGGATGGTGATCTCGAAGCCCTGGGACTGGAGGTCCCGGCAGGGGGCCAGCACCGCGGGATGCTCGATGGCGGTGGTGATGATCTGGCCCTGGCCGCGCTGCCGGGCCACGCCTTTGAGCACGGTGTTGTTGGCCTCCGTGGCCCCGCTGGTAAAGACGATCTCCTGGGGTTTGCAGGAGAGCAGGACCGCGGCCTGGTTCCGCGCCCGGTCCACCGCCTCCCTGGCCCGCAGACCCAGAAGATAGTCGCTGCTGGGGTTGCCGAATTCCCCTTCCAGATAAGGCCGCATGGCCTGGAAGACCTCCGGGGCGATGGGCGTGGTGGCGTTGTAGTCGAGATAGATCATAAGCTTTCTGCTTCCCGTGATACTCCAAGTTAGATCATTAACTGCTAATACGGTTAAGTTTCGATGCCATCGCCAACGGTCACGTCCCAATCAGCCATCTCAGCCCGGAGTTGCTCATCTTTTTCCACGGCCAGGGCGGTTTCATAGAGTTTCTCCCGATGCTGTGGGATTTTTTGCAGCGCCTCGCCTATTTCCTGGGCCGCCAGCCGCAGCTCGTAGTTTTTTTGCAGGTTCATCCAGATATCCGGCCCTGTGCCGAACCAGCGCCCCAGGCGTAAGGCCGTATCCCCCGAGATGCCTCGCTTGCCGCGGATGATTTCGGTGATCCGGTTTGTGGGTACGCCTAATTCCTTGGCCAACTGGTTGGCACTCAGGCCGAGCGCCTTCAGCTCATCAGCTGAGTGTTCCCCTGGATGGATGAGAAGCCCAGCCATAAGTCACCTTCCTAATGGCGTTCCATGATTTCCTTGACAGCCCCTGGTTAATCGCTAAGATTAAATGATAATTCAAATTATCTAATCTTTAATCTGCAATGTCCCGTTCTTTTTCTCCCAATTTTTATTTCCTCGGCCGCTGGCTGACCCGCCAGACCTTGGGCCGTATCTTCCGGCTCCGGGTCCAGGGGCTGGAGCATCTGCCCGCGTCCGGCCCGGCCATCATCTGTCCCAAGCACCAGCGCTGGGAAGATATCCCCATGGTGGGCGCGGCCCTGCCCCTGCCGCTGCACTATATTGCCAAAGCGGAACTTTTCCAGTACCCCTTCATCCGGGAATTGCTGGGCGCCTGGGGCGGGGTGCCGGTGGACCGGGAACGGCCCCGGGCCACCCTGTCCTCGTTTAAACGGCTGCTGCCTTTGCTGGAGCAAGGGGCCTGCCTCGTCCTTTTCCCCGAAGGCACCTATGTCCGGGGCCGGGTGGGTCCCGGCAAACACCGCCTGATCCAACTGCTCCTCAAACTCCAGGGCCAAAACGGCCTGGGGCCCCTGCCCTTTTTCCCCGTGGGCCTGACTTACCGCGCCTGCTCCCTGGGCTCTGAAGCGCAGGTAAAAATCGGCCCGCCCCTGAGCACCCCGGACCACCGGCAAGCCCCGGCCCTGACCCAATCCCTCATGGAGCAAATCGCCCGCCTGTGCCAAGAAAGCGAGCAGTGAGCGGTAAGCAGTGAGCAGTGAGCAGTGAGCAGTAAAAAGACCTCTCACCTCTTTTCCCCTTTTCCGAAAGAGAAATGCAGGGTGGGCCTGGCCCACCATCTATCCTCAGTAAAGCTGGGGCGGGCGGGGACGCCCGCCCCTACGGTTATTTATGATTTATGGGTAAATGGTCCGGGGCAAGTCTTTAATTGCTCACTGCTCACCGCTTACTGCTCAGTTACTTCTCACTCCGTTGGTAAACCCAGCTGTTCCTGGAACGCGGCCAGGCCGATTTCGTCAATGACCTTGCCCAGGCGTTTCTTTTTGTCGGCCTGTTTAAACCACTCCAGAACCCGCGCGGTCAGGTGCAGGGCCTCGTCGTCGCTCAGGCCGGTGGCGATGACGTCCGCCAGCCGGGGACGCAGGCCCGAGGCGTAGCCCCCGGCCAGCACCCGCCAGCCTTTGGCCGTGCCCACCAGCCCCAAATCCTTGATGGAGCCCTCCGAGCAATTATTGGCGCAACCGGACACCCCAATCTTGAATTTATAAGGCAGCGGCATCCCGTGGTATTTTTCATCCAGCTTCAGTCCCACCCCCACTGCATCTTGCACCCCCAGGCGGCAGAAGGTGGTGCCGGGGCAGATCTTGATGGAACGGACGCACAAGCCTATTGCGGCTCCCGGCACCATTCCCAGTTCCTGCCAGACCTGGTCCAGGTCTTCGGGGTTCAGCCCCACCAGGGCAAAACGTTCCGCGGAGGTAAGTTTGATAGCTTTGACGCCATATTTTTCAGCCGCATCCGCCAGTCGCCGCAAAAGGTCGAAGTCGGTGATGATGCCCCCGGGGATATGGGGGGCAATGGCGTAGGTTTCTTTATCGCGTTGCACAATAGCTCCTTTGGCCAACAGGTCTTCGGCCATGGTTGCTCCTTTCAACGGGGCGCGTGCAGGCACGCGCGGATATAGATTAAGTTTAGGTTGGTTGAAGTTAGTGTCCGGCAGGACGGAAATCAAGAGCAGATCGGAAGAACAGTTCTGCTGTCTCTCCTGAAATTATATCATAATTCTTAGGTGAGGGGATGAGGGGGAGGGCCAAGACTGCGGCTCTGGCGCGGCGCGGCGGTCCTTGCCCTCCTCCCCCATGATTTATAGCAGTACCGCAGGGGCCATGGGCCGGCCCACCGGTAACTTACCCCAAAGTGGTAGGGCGGGCGTCCCCGCCCGCCTCGTTATTAGCTGCACAGGCTGGAAAGCCTGTGCTACCGCTCAATCCTGAGGGTGTATTCTCTTAACTTGGAACTTGGAACTTGGAACCGAGAACTTGGAACTTTTCTAAAGCGCGGCTTCTCCGGTTTCACCGGTGCGGATGCGGACCACCTCCGCCAGAGGATAAATGAAGATCTTGCCGTCCCCCACCCGGCCGGTGCGGGCCTGTTCGATAATGGCCGCGGTGATGGCTTCCACCTTGTCGTCTGCAGCCACCACTTCGATTTTCACCTTAGGTATCAGGTCCACTTTATATTCCAGCCCCCGGTAAACTTCCCGGATGCCTTTTTGCCGGCCGAAGCCTTTTACTTCGGTAACGGTCATCCCCTGAATACTCAGCGCATGCAGAGCCTCTTTGACCGGCTCCAGTTTATAGGATTGGATGATGGCCTCGATTTTTTTCATCTTCTCCTCCTGTGGCATTATGCTTGGCGATGGTTCCGGCAGCGCGGCTGGAATCCAAGTTTAGCCTTTATACCAGAAGTTACCGGCAATCTCCCGATAAAATCCAGTAATTTTTGCACCGGCAATAAATCACCGTCCCCGGACCCGACTCGTCTCCGCGGCCCCTATTTCGGTTGACAGGATCAAGGACTTACTTGTATATTAAGACGTTTAGTTAAAGATTATTGCAAGGTTAGGACATGGGTCTGGAACCCAAAGACCAGGGACCCGGCGCAGCCGGTCCCGTAAACCCCGCTAAAGCTAAAGGATTTCTGGGTCGCTTATGCAGCCGTTTCACCGGCTGGCTGGGCGGCCATGAATTTCATTACGCCGGCTATCTGCCCCGGCGCCCCGGTTTTTTGCTGCGTTGGACCCTGGACCCCTTTTTCTCCCGAGTGACGGTGCATCCCAAACATCGGGAGCGCGTCCAGGAACTGGCTGGCCAGGGAGCCATCGTCTACGCCCTGAAATACCGGAGCCATCTGGATTTCCTCTTTTTTAACCGGCGCTATCAGGACTTAGGGATGGTGGCCCCGGAAGTGGCCTTCGACCTGAACCTGTGGATGTGGCAGCCTTTTTCCCACCTGCTGCAGATTATCTCTGCGGCCCTGGACTATTTCACCCGCCGCCGCTCCTGGCCCAATCCCTTTCAAGACGACTATTTTCACAAGATAATCCGGGACAAGCGCGGGTCTTTGATGTTCCTGGTGGACCAGGTAGGGTTCCGCCAGCGCTTTCTCAAGCCCCGGGAAGACCCCATCCGCCATCTCCTGGAAATCCAGGCGGGTCTCGATTTCCCCATCTTCCTGGTGCCGCAGATGGTGATCTACGAGAAGGACCCGGGCCGCGAAAACAAAGGCATCTTCCAACTCTTATTCGGCGACAGCGAAAATCCCGGAAAACTGCGGAAACTGGGCCTCTGCTTTTTCAAGTCCAAGCGGGCCGTGGTGGAAGTGGCCGAACCCCTTAACCTGAAGGAATTCCTGGCTGCTGCCCCCCAGGGCGGGCCTCTGACCCCACTGGCCCGGCAAATCCGGCAAGAGATGATCCGGCGCATCGATTTGCAGCGGCGGGTCATTACCGGACCGGTCATCAAGTCCCGGGAGGAATTCCTGGAACTGACCCTGACGGACCCCGGCCTCACCGGTTTCATGGAACACCTGGCGGAGACGGAGAAGAAAAAGCTCCCCAAAATCAAGAATACCGCCCAGGGTTACTTCTGGGAAATCGCCTCAGACTTCAACGTCCTTTATCTGCATGCCTTTGACCGCATCTTGTCTTGGCTGTGGCAGGGGCTTTTTGAAGGGATTGTCTGGGATGAAGCCGGGTTTGAAAAGGTGCGGGAAGCGGGACAGCGGGGCAACCTCATCTTCATTCCCTGCCACAAGAGCCACATCGATTATCTGATTCTCAATCACTTCATTTACCGGAACCATCTGCAGCAGCCCCGCATCGCCGCGGGCAAAAACCTGGCCTTCTGGCCGCTGGGTCATTTTTTCAGAAATACCGGGGCCTTTTTTATCCGGCGGCGCTTCCTGGGCGGCAAACTTTACGCCGAGGTCCTTTACGCCTACATCAAGACCATGATCAAGTCCGGCTATAACCTGGAATTCTTCATCGAAGGGGGCCGGAGCCGCACCGGCAAGCTGGTTCTGCCCAAGCTGGGCCTCCTGAACATGATCCTGAAGACTTACTACGATCAGGCCACCCCGGACCTGATTTTCGTGCCCACCTTCATCGGCTATGATCAGGTACTGGAGGAAAAGGCCTACCTCAAGGAATTGGAGGGGAGCAAAAAAGAAGAGGAATCGGTGGGCCAACTGGTGAAAGCCAGGAAGTTTTTGCGGAAACGCTACGGCCAGGCCTATATCCAGTTCAGCGAACCCATTTCCTTTAAAGAATATCTGACTCAATTTCCCCCGAGCCCGGATACGGCCGCGGCCATCCGCAACCATAGCCAGGACCTGGGCTACCTCTTCATTCAAGCCATCAATCGCATCTCCATAGTCACTACTTTCTCTTTGGTCTGCGCCGCGCTGCTCACCTATCCCCGCAAAGGCGTCTATCGCCGGGAACTGCTGCAAATTATCCAGGTGCTCCACGATTATCTTCAGGACCAGAAGGTCCCCCGGGCCGATTCCCTGGATAGCCCCCCCCAGGCCGTGGAAGATACCCTGAAACTCTGTGCGTCCCGGAAACTCATCACCCCCATCGAAAAAGAGGAAGGCCTGACTGATGAGTTGGGGCTGGGCGGCTACAGCATCGATGAAACCAAGCGGCCCTTGCTGGAATACTACAAAAACAACATCATCCACTTCTTCCTGCCCGCATCCCTGGTCTCCCTGGCCATCCTGGCCGGCCACGGTTTCGAGTTCGGCCGAGAGGAGATTGCGGCGGATTTTGACTTTTTGACCGACCTTTTCAAAAACGAATTCATCTTCAGCAACCTCTCTCCGGAAACCCAGGTGGAGCAGACTCTGGACTATTTCCGCTCCCGGGGCGTAGTGGTCAGCCTGGACCGGGAACAAGGCCGTTACACCCTGTCCGCGTCCGGCCTCAAGGAATTGGCCTATTTCGCCAATCTCCTCTATAACTACCTGGAATCCTACTGGATCGTCTTCAGGTCCATCAAATACCTGCAAAAGAAACCCCGGAGCGAGAAAGAATTCCTCAAGCGCATCCAGTCCATCGGCCAGAAACTCCACAAGCTGGGGGAAGTGGAACGGGCCGAAGCCCTGTCGGAAGCCACCTTCCAGAATGCCCTGAAACTCTTCGGAGAAAAGGGCATCATCCTCAAAAAAGCCCCTGAAGGCAAGGGGGCCACCACCTTCAGCCGCCCCAACGACGAAGACGCCCGAGAATTCTACGGCCGCCAGCTGGTGCGGTTCTTGCGGCGATAAGGGGGAGGAATTGCTTTGAAGATTTCTATAGAGTTAACTAGCGAACAGGCGAAAATCCTGCAAAATACGGCGGAGAGTTTGGGCCTAAAACCGGAAGAATTGGCCCGGGCCAGCCTGGCTGATTTAATGGGGTTGCTGCAAGAGGATTTTCAGAAAGCTGCCGGCTATGTCCTGAAGAAGAATGAGGAATTATATCGGCGGCTCAGTTGATACGATATTTGTCCCTGGGTGAAGTGCTTGAACTTCACCGCCGCATCATCCAACAAACCGGCGGAGCAGTGGGGGTGCGGAACCTCGCAGCCTTAGAGTCAGCCGTAGCCCAACCCCGCATGACCTTTAACGGCCACGATCTCTATTCCTCCCTCGAATCCAAGGCCGCGGCCATCTGCTTTTTCATTGTCCAAAACCATCCCTTTTTAGATGGCAACAAGCGGTGCGGCCATGCCGCCATGGAAACCCTTCTGGTGCTGAATGGTACAGAAATAGACGCGGCGGTTGACGACTCTGAGCGGATTATTCTGCAAGTGGCTTCCGGGACCCTTGCTCTTGAGAAGTTGATTGATTGGGTGAAAGTCCATATTCATCCTTTAACCACCTGAATAACATAGATTATAATTATTTATAATAACGAGTAGTTGTAGGGTGCATTCTACGCACCAGAAGTGGCGCGCAGGGCGCGCCCTACTAAGACTTTCTCACTCACCTCCCCAAACGGCAGCAGCACTTCATCCATCGCCCGATCCAGCAGTTCCAGGTAGTGACCGGTGTCATAGCGCTCCAGGCTGTCCAGGAAGGGCGCGGCCTGGACCCGGGTCTCTTTGGGGCCTTTCCGCTCCAGTTGCACGTAGCGCACTTTTTCCCCGGGCGCCAGGTGGATGCCCGCGGCTTGAAGCTGCCGGGCCGCCAGGACGGTGGCGGTGTCCACCCGGTACTCCTCCACGGGCTGGGAGAGCACCCGGGTGATCACCAGGTCCTGGGGGGTCAGGTCCCCTTCCCGGAGGCGCTGGCGGCAGCCCGCGGCCATTTCTGCCAATTCCGGCTGCAACGCGGCCAGGTCCTCCCAGGTGACCGCGGTGGCCAGCCGGTCCAGCAGCGCCTCCTGGGCCCGGCGCACGAAACGCGGCGTGTCCCGGCGGCGGCAAATCAGCCCCCGCACCTTGAGCTGCCCGTCCTCGAAGACCCCGAAGTAGCGGGTGGCCACGGGCCGCTTGGGATCCTGGCGGGAGGCCAAAAAGACGATCCAGCGGTACACCCCTTCCAGGGCCAGCTTGACGCCGGTGGCCCGGGAGATTTCCTGGCACAACGCCGCCAACTCCCCTTGATTCACCCCCGGCTTCTTAATCCAGAGACAATCCGTGAGGCCGTGGAGCACCCGGTAGCCCGCGGCCTCGCAAATTTCCTTGGCGGTAAGCAGCTTGTCCCGCCCGTAAGCAGTCACCGCCTCATGGGCCTCGATGCGCCCGAAACGGGCGTTCTTGTACCCCAGATACCCGAAGCAGGTGACCAGCATCCACTTCAACGCGGTCTGCCGCTCCTTGTATGGCCGGGCCTCCCCCGGCCCCACCTCCCGGGCCCGGGCCTTGAGACTCTCCCGCAAGACCAAAATGGGGCGCAAGGTCCGGGGCACCAGCCCCTCCCGCCGCCGGCAGAGGCGGTAGCCGGCTTCGGGAACGGGAATTGAGGGGAGGGCCGGGGGACCACAGGTCCCCCGCCCTCCCCTCAAACTCCCCTCCCCAACCCCCTTTATTAGGGCTGGGGAAGGC
>JAKAGH010000058.1 GCA_021817645.1 Deltaproteobacteria bacterium | reverse complement strand
CAGCTCATAGTAAGGTCCCTCCGGCCCCCGCCGGCCATACCAAAACTGGCCCATCTGGAACTGCCGGGCCAGGGTCAGCATCTCCAGGGCATTGCCCTGGCCCAGGCCCAGAGCCAGCACCTGCTCCAACCGCTGGAACTGGCGCCAATGGAGATATCCCGGCAAGGGACTCAGGCTGCTGCCCCCCTGCCCCGGCCAGGAGGCCCCGGGAGCGGAAAACACCAGGCGCTGCCCTTCCGGAGTGACCACCACTCCGGCCAACCCCCGGCTGGTGTCCAGGCAGGTTATCTCCAGATCCCGGGAAGCCAGGAAGGGCGGGAGGACTACCGTCCCCCCCAGAATCAAGGCGGCCACACCCGCTCCCGCCCAGGTCCACCACTGACGCCGGCGCGGGAAGAGCAGGATGAGCAGCAGAAAATAAGCCGCAATCTGGAGCCAGGTGGGGGTGGACACGGTGACGGCGCTCCCCGGCAGCCGGGCGGCCCAGGCAATGACCCCGTAGCCCAGATCCAGGGGGAGTTGCCCCAGGGCCAGAAGCCCCTGGGCCACGGGGGTCAGGTGGAGGCTTTGGGCCAGCACCGCGGTCTCCCCCAGGGGCAGGGCCAGGAGCAGGACCAGGGGGATGGCCGCCAGATTGACCGCGGCCCCCAGCAGGGAGACCACCTGAAAATGCGCGGCCACCAGCGGCGCGGTGGCCAGGGTGGCCACCAGGGAGGTGGCCGCGGCCTCCTTGACCCGGAGCCAGACCATCTTGCCCCATCTGGCCAGCCGTCCGGCGCGAGTCAACCCCTCCCGGGCCCCACTGAACCAGCGGGGCAAAAAATAGAGGAGCGCGGCCACGGCCGCAAAGGAGAGCTGAAAGGACGCGGCATAGAGCCGTAAGGGCGAAAGGCAAAGAATGGCCAGGGCCGCCAGAGCCAGGGCGCTCCAGACCTCCCGGGGACGGCCTAGAAAAAGCAGCAGCAGGTAGGCCAGGACCATGATCTCCGCCCTCTGGGTGGAGGGCGACCCGCCGGCGATCCAGGCATAAGCCACCACCGGCACCGCGGCCACCAGGGTGGAGACCTGCACGGCGTTAAGGCGCAGCAGCAGCCGGGGGAAGCGCCTGAGCCCCCAGAAACAAAGAAAGTACGCCACCGCAGCCACCGCTCCCAGGTGCATGCCGTTGATCACCAACAGATGGCTGGTGCCGGTGCGGCTGAAGGCCTGGCGCATCTCCGGGCTGATTTCCCCCTGGTCCCCCAGAAGCATGGCCAGATACATGGCCCGGGGCGCCGGGGGCAACTCTTTCAGCAAGCCGCGGATCGACCCCCGGAGGCGTTCCCCCAAAGGGGGAGCCCCGGCATTGGCCAGAATTACCAGGTCGTCCGGCTGCCGCAGGGTGGCGGTTCGGAAGATGCCGTCCGCGGCCAGGTAGCGGCCGCGGTCGAAGCCCCCCGGGTTTTTCAGCACCAGGGGCGCCTTAAGCCGCGCCCGCAGGACCACCGCAGTCCCTACGGGCGGGGCTTCCAGAGGCGGCGCGTTGACCAGCAGTCTGCCGCAGGCCGGGCGCCAGCCTGCCGGACTGCGCCAGGCCTCCGCATTCAGAAACAGCTGCACCCTGTCGGCCGCGATCTTACTGGGCCGGTTAAGGCGCGCCCTCAACAGCACGTCCTGTCCCAGGGGCAGACGGGTGAGATGGTGGGGCGGAAAAACCGGGGAGAGGGCCTGTTGATAAAAGGCCGCACCCAGCAGCAAAAAAAAAGCCAGGGGCAGCCAGCCAGCACTACGCCGGGTGCACCAGGCCAGGGCCAGGAGCAGCCAGAGGAGCAGCCCCCCGGCCAGCCAGACCCCGGGGATCACCACCCCCCAGGCAGGCGCGGCCAGTCCCAGCATAAAAGCCAGAGTCACCAGGACCAGGGGCCGGGCCACCTGGCGGCCGGACGATTCAGGGACCCTGGGGGAAGAAGCGTTGGAGAAAGTGGTTTCTGTTTTCGGTTCTCTGTTTTCTGTGGCTAAAGGCAATGAGGCCATGGTTTGCCCACCGAAAACCCCCTCTCCCCTTCGAGGCTAATCATTACCCGCAAGTTTTTCATTCGGTGGTGCAGACTTTCCAGGCTGCGCCGAAAAACTGCGCAGGCTGGAAAGCCTGCGCCACCAAAGTATACTTAAATCCAGCACTTCCTGATACTTGTGGGTAATGCCCAGCCCCTTCGAGGTGAGAGGGGAAAAGATAGAAAACTCTGTTAGCTGATCGACACTAGAAGCTATTGCAAAACCTCAAGTTCGCCCCAATCTGTCATTCTGAGCGAAGCGAAGAATCTAGTGATTTCAACGACTAGACCCTTCGCCTGCGGCTCAGGGTGACAAAAAAGGGGTTTTGCAATGGCTTCTTTGTTAAAGTACGCCACTTTTTAAGCCGATTAAAGAAATTGAGGATGATTAAACACGGCTTTAATCAAACTCAAGCCTGTCTCAACAGACTTCTTTATTGACAACCAGTGATAAATTGGTTTAAATATCTGTTATGTGGAAGAAAATCTTCCTACCGGCCGTCATCTTGATCATGCTCGCACTGCCTGCGGCCGCAGCCGCGGGCGCCAGCAAAGACGGCTCCCTGGTCCTGGAGACCAAGGAACCTGCCGGCAAGCCCAATTCCGGAGACACCCTCTACGACCTGCGGACTCTGGGCACCGAGGTGCAGGCCTATATCTTCCATAACCGCACCCGGGTCTGGTCCCCCAACTATATCCTGCAACCCCGCCGGGGCGCCGCCTGGAAGCCTTTGTCCAACCCCCAATTGGAGTCCTTGATCGCCAAATATTCCCGGTATTATAGCGTGGACCCGTCCTTGATCCGGGCGGTGATGCGCCACGAGTCGGGCTTCAATAGTCAGGCGGTCTCTCCCAAGGGCGCCCAGGGCTTGATGCAGTTGATGCCCGGCACCGCCGCGCTCATGGGCGTCCGGGACCCCTTCGATCCGGAGCAGAATATCGCCGGGGGGGTCGGCTACTTGCGGCGCTGCCTGGACCGTTTCGGGAACAACGTCCCATTGGCGGTGGCCGCGTATAACGCCGGGCCGGAGGCCGTAGCCCGCTATTGCAGCATCCCGCCTTACAGCGAAACCCAACTCTTTGTCCAAAACGTCCTGGGCGCGTACGGGTCCAGCCCCAGCTACCCAGGGCTGGCAGCCGCCAGAGCGGCCTCGCTGCCGGTGGCCAAGGCCCCTGCCAGGCCCAAAGGGCCGAAGATCATCGAGCTCAAGCCCCGGAAGAAAAGCCGGCCTCAGGCTGCCCAGAAAACCGAAGAATAAGCCCGCCGCTACTTGATGGAAAGCGCAGTAAATATCTGTTTTAGAAAAGTCAGTCAGCCTTGTCGGTTATCATATCGAATTTCCAAGTTTTTCCCCTCTCCACCCTTGGGGGAGAGGGAAGGGTGAGGGGGGGCAGCCGCAGACGCCACCCCCACCCCAGCCCTCACCCCTCGAAGGGGGAGGGGGTTTTTGCTGCTACCGGCTTCCACGTGACACCGGCTCTGGATATTATACCGTGGCTGCATTTTTCATTTCCAAATTGTCGCCGGGTTCGCAAAATCTCTGCCGGACACTTCTGCCCCTCCCCCCCTTTTGCAAAGGGGGGGAATAAAAACCGCATCTATTCAGGCTAACCAGCTATTTTTCCGAAGCCAGCCCTCATCCCCCTCCTTTGCCGGGGGCCGCAGGCCAATTCTTGATATAGAGGTCCCGCTGCGGAGACGGCATCTCAATCCCTTCCCTCTGAAAAGCCTCGAAGATGGCGGTGTTGAGCTCGTGGGTGGCTGCGGTCCTTTCCTGGGGTTCCGGAGACCCCAAAAACACCCGAATGGTGAAACCCAGGGCATTGTCGCCATAAGCTTTGAAAAAGATCGAAGGAGGCGGCTCCAGCAGCACCCGGGGATTGGCCTGGCACACCTCGGTGAGGATCCGGGTCACCTGGCGCACGTCCGCGCCGTAAGACACCCCCACCTCCAGGGTCAGGCGCGTGGGCACCCGCCCGAAATGCGTCCAGTTGACAATCTTGCCGGAGAGCAACTCCGAGTTGGGGATGATGAGCACGTAGCGGTCATACGTCTGGAACACCGTGCTCCTGACCCGGATCTCCTTCACTTTCCCCCACTGGCCGTCAATGACCAGAATGTCCCCCACTTTGATGGGCCGCTCAAAGAGCAGGATCAGGCCGGAGATAAAGTTATTGACAATGTTTTGCAGGCCGAAGCCGATGCCCACCCCCAGGGCGCCGGCGATCAGGGCCAGGTTGGTCAGGGGGAAACCCAGGATATTCAGGGCCACCAGCACTCCCAGGACCATGATGGCGTAGTGCGTGGTGGTGGAGATGGTGTATTGGATGCCGCTATCCCAACCGGTGCGGGGATAGATGCGGACTTCCATGAGTCTGCGGGCAAACCGGGACAGGTAGGCCCCGAGATAGAGAGATAGGGCGGCCGCGGCCAGGGATAGGGGGGTCAGCTTGACGGACCCCAGGGTGGGCCCCCAGTTGAGCCATTGCAGGGTCCAGGCTAATCTGGAAGTTTCCAAACCCCAGGCCCGAAAAACCAGCAACAGCGCGGCCGCGCCCAGCAGGACGGGAATGACCCGGCACGTCAGGGTGTGCACCCTCTGGAGCATCTCCCGCCGCTGGGGATAACGCTGTCTGACCCAACCCGTTTCCGGGTGCAACACCTGATGCAGCATGGAGTCCTGCCCCAGCCACAGCAGTCCCAAAACAACCAGGATCACTACCGTGATGGCCCCGGCCTGGGCCAGATAATCCCCCAGATTTTGAAATCCCAGGAGATCAGAGAAGATGATGGCCGCCAACAGCAGCAGCACCAGTACCCGCAGGCCCCGGATCAATCCCGGGCGCTTGAGCCAGAGGGGCCCCGGCAACTCCGGCAGCAGCCTTTCCAGATAGTGGCGCCGGAGCAGCCACATGGCGCCCCCCAGTAGGCCGATGCGGAAGAGATGGCCTAAAAATTGGCGGCTGGCTGGAGGAAACCCCAAGAATTCGGCGCTGGTCAGGAGCCACCACCCCAAAAGCAGGTAGAACAGCAGAAGCTGCAAATTGCGCCGGTAAAAGCGGGCAGTCGTCTCCTCCAAGGGGAGAAGCCCGCCGGCCTTCTGGCCCGCGAAGGCCAGGCGCAGCCAATGACGCCCCAGGCGCAGCAGCCCCAGGGCCACCAGCAGGTACAGCAAGGCCCGGCAGGCCGGAACCTCTAACAGCCCGAGGCTCCACCCGGAGAGCCACACCCAAAAAATCGTGAACAGCATTAAGAGATGGACCTTGATGATCTCCCCCAGGCTCAAGACGGCCTTCAAGCCAGGAGTCTGAACCCGGGCTTGCCAGGAAGCGAGTATGGCCCCGGCGGGACCGCTCATGCGGTGGATGCCCCAAGGCAGGAGAATCAGGAGGGCCAACAGGCCGATGAGGGGGGCCAGGTGCTCCTGGATAAAGCCACCCAGGGCTCCGGAGGCCCACAGTTCCCCCAGGCGGTTTAAAAGCCGGGGCGGCAGGTCCCTGAGGGTCTGCCACATCCGCCCCACCTGTTCTTTTAAGGGCACCCCCTTCTGGCGCTTTAAGAGTTCGGCCTTCCAGGCGGCATCCGTATAGGGCTGCAGCTCGCCCTTCACTGCCGCGAGCAGCTGTTTTTCCCCTTCCAGCAGAATGGATTCTTTCCCCAGGCTTTCCAGCAATTGCCCGGCTGCCTGCTTCTCCGCAGCCGCGGCGCGCTGATAGCGCTGAAAGGCCTGCTGCATCTCCTTAGAACGGGACACGGGGTGCCGGGTGGCCTGCAGCCGGGTGACCTCCGCCTGGAGCGCCGCCTGGGAAGCTTCCCGGGCGGCCTGTTCCTTTTTTAAATCCTCCACTTCCTGGGACACCGCCTGGAGACGGCTTCCCAGCCGATCCGCCTGAAGCCCGTAGCTCTTTAACGTCTCTTCCGCCTCGCCCAGGGGCAGGCTCTTCACCGCCAACGATGCCCTGAGCGCGGCAATTGCGGCTTTCCGTTCCTGGGAATCTTTCCCGGCCTGGGAGGTGTCTTTTTGCGCCGCGGCTGCCCGGGATTTTAGGGAGCCGGTTTCTTTTTCCAAAGCTTCCGCGGTCTCCGTCAACATCCGGGGCAGGGCCTCCGGTGAAGCCGCGGGCACGGAGATCTTTTCCGCCACCCGGGGCTTCTCCTGGGCCGCGGCGGGGGCCAACCCTCCCCAAAACAGCAAAATCGTTCCAGCTAGAGCTAAACACAGCCTGGAGGATAAGACAGGCATGATTCCTCCTGATTTTTACAAACTTGCCAAACCCGGGGAGAGCCGAGCCGTCACCGGCAGATCGCATCTCCCCACGCAGTTAATTATACCAATGCTCAATCGCGCCTGCGCCTTAGATACTATGGGGCTCCGCCCTGATTGTCAATGCGGCGGATAGAAGCCATTTCAAAACCTTTTTTCTGTCATCCTGAACGCAGTGAAGGATCTCAACGCCCCGAAAATACGAGATTCTTCGCTGCGCTCAGAATGACAAATTTAGGATAATTGAGGTTTTGAAATGGCTTCTGATCCGGAACTGCCGGCCAGGTTGGCCGCTCTGGATGAAGGAACCTTTCATGTTCCCAGGGAACACTCAAGGCTAATTAAAAAATTAATAAAGACAGGCTATTGGGTTTGAGGTTGACAAATAAAACCCGGCTGGCTATCCTCATCAAAGAATCTTAAGAGAGGAGATGTCCCTTTTTATGGACGACCCTGGCAGTAGTAGGGCCGTAAAAAGCGCGGGCCGCACAGGTCATGGCGATCTGGCGCTCCGGACCGGCTTCATGGTGCCGCATCTAGGTTAGACGTGCGCTTGAGCGCGTGCCCTCCCTCTATGCCCCCGTGCAGGCCTGCCCGGGGGTTTCATTTTTTTGCCCTAAGATACCCAGCCAGTACGCTTTCGGCCGTGACGCGGCGCGGCGGTATCCCGAAATTGACCCCAAACGGATATTTTTCGTAGGGGCGAACCTTGTGTTCGCCCAGCGGTACCAGGGCTAACACCAGGTTCGCCCCCACATGCCAATAGCTTTTGACTGTAACTGAGTATCGATAGTTATTTTCCAAGGCAGTGTTTTGGCGGGAGCAGCAGCATGAAACCCAAAACTAACCACAAAGGCATCCGCGGCCTGGGCAAGTTCCAGATCTTAGGAGAATATTTCTTCAGCCAGTTAAAGGGCCGGCCGATCTATGACCCGGAAGAGCGGCGTCTCGGCCAGTTGCGGGATCTGGCCATCCGCTGGGAAGGAGAGATTCCCAAAGTTACCGGCATGAAATACGTCAAAGGCGTGCAGGCCCATATCCCCATTTCCCATATTAAAGAAATAAGGCCCGATAGAATTGTCCTGAAAGTAAAGTTTGCCGATTGCGAATTTATCCCTCTGCAGCCCCATGAAATCTACATGGGCAAATGGCTCATGGACAAACAGATCATTGACCTGAAGGGTTCCAAAGTCGTGCGGGTCAATGACATCAAACTCATCTGGATCGAAACCGCGGAGAAAAGATTCCTGGTGCCCGCGGCCGTGGATATCGGCCTCCGGGGCCTGGCCCGCCGCCTGGGATTGGAGTTTCTGTTCAAACGGCGGGAAAACCATCTGGTCTGGTGGCAGTTCATCCAGCATCTGGAGGAAAAGACCGCCAGCCTGAAACTGACCGGGGAACGGTCACAGCTCGACCAGCTTCACCCCGCGGACCTGGCCGACCTCATTGAGGACCTGGACTATAAAACCCGCACGGAGTTCATCGAGGACCTGGACGTGGAGACCGCGGCCGAGGCCTTTGCGGAGATGGAGCTGGACACCCAGGTGGAGATCCTGGAGCACCTGGACAGCCGCCAGGCTTCCGACATCCTGGAGGAGATGCCCCCGGACGAAGCCGCGGACCTCTTGGGGGAACTGCCCGAAGAAAAGTCGGATGAGCTGCTCAACCTCATGGAGCCTGAAGAAGCCCAGGAAGTCCGGGAACTGATGGACTATGAGGAAGGCACTGCGGGCGCGTTGATGACCACCGAGTATATCGCCCTTTCCCCGGACCTCACCGTCAATGAGGCCATCTCCAGGCTGCGGCAGCTCGCGGCCGAAGCGGAAACCATTTATTACCTTTATGTTCTTGATGAAAAACGCCGCCTCAGAGGCGTCGTCTCCCTCCGGGAGTTACTGATTTCCGAACCCGTGACCAAGTTGCAGGACGTCATGCGCACCCGCCTTATCCAGGTCCACGCCCACGACGGCGTGGAGGAGGTGGCGGACCTGCTCAATAAATACGGCCTCCTGGCCATCCCGGTGGCCGGCGACGAAGACGGGAAGATGCTGGGCATCATCACCGTGGACGACGTCCTGGAGATTCTCATCCCCGACCGCAGCAGCTTTGAGACCTTTTCCAATTTCTTCACCAGCAAACGCGCCATGAAATGAGGTAAGGCTTGAAATTACTGAAATCTCCGGCTCTGCGGCGGCTGTTCCTCTTCCTGGCGATCATGGGGCCGGGCATTATCACCTCCAATGTGGATAACGACGCCGGCGGCATTACCACCTACTCCGTGGCCGGCGCGGCCCTGGGCTACAAAATCCTGTGGCTTTTCATCCCCATGATCGTGGCCCTGGTGGTCATCCAGGAGATGTGCACCCGCATGGGCGCGGTCACCGGCAAGGGCCTGGCCGACCTCATCCGGGAACGCTTCGGGGTCAAAATCACCTTTTATGCCATGACCGGGCTGCTGTTGGGCAACCTGGGCAACATCATGAGCGAATTTGCCGGGGTCGCGGCCAGCATGGAGCTCTTCGGGGTGAGCAAATACATCTCTTTGCCCCTGGCTGCGCTCTTCACCTGGTGGCTGGTGCTCCGCTGGTCGTACAAGGTGGTGGAGCGGGTCTTTTTGGCCGCGTGCCTCATCTATTTCTGTTACATCTTTTCCGGCTATCTGGCCCACCCGGATTGGGGGGAGGTGGCCAAGCAACTGGTGGTGCCCCATTTTACCTTCAACAGCACCTATGTGGTGATCGTGGTGGGCATCATCGGCACCACCATCGCCCCCTGGATGCAGTTTTATATCCAGTCCGCGGTGGTGGAAAAAGGCATTACGGTGAAGGACTACACGTATACCAAATACGACGTCATCGTCGGCAGCATCATGGTCAATCTGATAGCTCTCTTCATCGTCATCTCCTGCGCCGCCACCCTGCACGTGCACGGCATCAAAGTAGATTCCGCCAAAGAAGCGGCCCTGGCCCTGACCCCCCTGGCCGGCCCCTGGGCCTCCACCCTCTTTGCCATCGGCCTGCTTAATGCCTCCCTCTTCTCGGCGTCCATCCTGCCCTTATCCACCGCGTATTTTCTCTGCGAGGCCTTCGGCATCGAGGCGGGGATCGACAAGTCCTGGCGGGAGGCCCCGGCGTTTTACTGGCTTTATACCGTTTTGATCATCATCGGGGCCGGGGTCATTCTGGTTCCCAACATTTCCCTCATTGCCGTGATGTTCTGGTCCCAGGTGGTCAACGGCATTATGCTGCCCTTTGTGCTTATCTTCATGCTCTATTTGGTGAACAATAAGGACATCATGGGGGATTACGTCAACGGTCCCATTTTCAACATCATCTCCTGGGTCACCGTGGTCATTATGATCTCTCTGTCCCTGGTAATGCTGTGGACCTCCCTGTTCCAGACCTGAAGAGGGCGGGTTTCCGTTTTCCGTCTTCGGCTTTCAGTTTCAGATGCAAGGAATAGTCCCGCATCCTTCCGTCTTGCCGCCCTCGCCACTCCCCTCCCCCTCCAGGCCAAAATTTCCAGAGAGTTTAGGGGGATATTATGATATATTTCCGAGAATATTGAGACCTCTGCGGAAATCCCCCCTCCTGTCAGCTGAGGGAGCGAAGCCACCATAGATTTTCATAAATACGCGAGCGTCCGCTTCGCTCAGGATGACAAACTTTTGCTTGGCAGAGGTCCCAGTATAGGGTTCATTCTTTTAGCTAAAAACTGAAAACTAAAAACTGTATTATGAGGTGAGCTTTGCGGGCCTTATTAGCATTAGAAGACGGTTTGGTGCTCCGGGGGCGGTCCTTTACCGGCCCCGGGGAGTGCGCCGGCGAGGTGGTCTTCAACACCGCCATGACCGGCTACCAGGAGATTCTCACTGATCCCTCCTACAAGGGGCAGATCGTCACCATGACCTACCCCTTGATGGGGAACTACGGCGTCAACCCCCAGGACCTGGAGTCCCGGGGGGTGCAGGTGGAAGGCTTCATCGTCAAGGAATACCACGCCTACCCTTCCAACTGGCGGTCTCAAGGCAACCTGGCCGATTACCTCAAAGCCAGCGGCAGGCTGGGGGTGGAGGGCCTGGACACCCGGGCCGTCACCAAGCGCCTCCGGGAAGTAGGGGCCATGCGGGGCATCGTCTCCACCGAGGACCTGGACCCCGAGCGCCTGGTGCGCCGGGTCCGGGATGAAGTTCCGGACATGAACGGCCGGGACCTGGTGCCCCTGGTCACCTGTAAGGCCCCGTATTGGTGGGAGGAAGGCGCGGCCCCGGAAGCCCCGGATTATTGCGCGGCTCCGCCCATTAATAAAGTAATTAGTGGCGCCGGCGTCCCGCCTGCGGCCTGTGAAGATCTGGAAACCCTTTGGAAGCAGCGCATCGGCAAAAAAGTGGTGCTCTACGACTACGGGGTCAAGTTCAACATCATCCGCAGCCTCAAGGCCCGGGGCCTGGAGGTGCTGGTGGTGCCCGCGGCCATGCCTGCGGCCGCGGTGCTGCGCCTCCACCCCGACGGCATCGTCCTTAGTAACGGCCCCGGCGACCCCGCGGCGGTCACCTACGCCGTCGACAACGTGCGCCAATGCCTGGGGGCCGCGCCGGTGTTCGGCATCTGCCTGGGCCACCAGCTCCTGGGCCTGGCCCTGGGGGGCCGCACCTTTAAACTGAAATTCGGCCACCGGGGGGCCAACCAGCCGGTGAAAAACCTGCTCACCGGCCGGGTGGAGATCACCTCCCAGAACCACGGCTTTGCCGTGGACCTGGAGTCCATCCCCGACCCCGCGGTGGAGCTGACCCACTTCAACCTGAACGACAACACCCTGGAGGGCCTGCGCCACCCGAAACTTCGGGCCTCCTCCGTCCAATACCACCCCGAGGCGTCGCCTGGCCCCCACGACGCCGACTATCTATTTGATGAGTTCTTGGCAACGGTTACGGGAGAATGATCATGAAACTCAAAGTAGTCTTAGAACCCAGCGACGAAGGCGGCTTCACCGTCTATGTCCCCTCGCTGCCCGGCTGCATCAGCGAGGGGGATACCCGAGAAGAAGCCCTGACCAATATTCAAGAGGCCATTGAGCTTTATTTAGAAGAGGAAGAACCGGTTATTCTGCCGGAACAGGCCCAGGTTGTTGAGCTGGTGCTGTGACCCAGGTTCCGAGTCTATCTTATCATGAAATCATCAGCGCCTTGGAGAGGGCAGGCTGGAGATTCGTCCGGCAGAAAGGCAGTCACATCCGTTTAAGCAAGCTTGCTGAGGGCCGTCTGCGCAAGCTAACGGTTCCCGCGCATCGACCGGTGAAACGCTCCACATTATCCAAAATTTTTAAACCAGCAGGGCTGACTTTGGATGAGTTTCTACGTCTTATTTGAGAAAAAAAGGCAATAACATTTTGCCCCGGACCTCCGGAGATGAAAAAACCCTTAATCATCATCTCCAGCCTCATCGTGGCCGCGGCCCTGGCCGGGGCCGGGGCCTTTTCCTGGCGCTATCTGCGCGGCCTTGGGCCTGTCATTAACCCCCCGCCCCAGGACATTGCCCAGTTGCTGCCGCCGGCGGCAACCCCCTCTGGCCCCTCACATAATCCCGCTCCCTTCCCCTTAAAACTTCTCCCGGGCTTTGCCATCTCCATCTTCGCCCAGGGTCTGGGCTCCCCTCGGGTGCTGGTGCAAGACCCCGGCGGCACGCTCCTGGCCAGCATCCCGGCCCAGGGCCGGGTGGTGGCCCTGCCGGATAAAAACGGGGACGGCATCGCCGATAGAGTAGTCAACGTGGTCCAGGGCCTGGACCAACCCCACGGTCTGATCTTTCGCCGGGAGAATGGTAAAACCCGGCTGTATATCGCCGAGGTGCAGCAGCTGGCGGTGTACGACTACGATGAGAAAAATTTCCGGGCCACCAATAAAAGGAAAATCGCGGACCTGCCCCCAGGGGGCCGCCACCGCACCCGGACCATGGTCTTTCTGCCGCCGCCGGATAACCGGCTGCTCATTTCCGTGGGTTCCTCCTGCGACACCTGCGTGGAAAAGGATTGGCGCTATGCCAAGGTCCTGTCCCTCACTCCTGATGGCGGCAACCTCAAACCCTTTGCCTCGGGCCTGCGTAATGCGGTCTTCATGGCTCTCCACCCCTTAACCAACCAGGTCTGGGTCACGGAGATGGGCCGGGATTTTTTGGGGGACGATCTGCCTCCCGATGAAATCAATATCTTGCAGGAAGGCAAGAACTACGGCTGGCCTTATTGCTACGGCAAAAGAGTCCATGACGATCAGTTCGACCCGCAGGGCGCGAAAAAGGATTTTTGT
>JAKAGH010000387.1 GCA_021817645.1 Deltaproteobacteria bacterium | reverse complement strand
CGGAGCTGCAAAGCCTGGAGGGTGAGGCGGGCAATTTTACCGCCACCCTCAGGCAAAGCCCCCGCTATGTGGATATGTCCAAATGCATCGGCTGCGGGCTCTGCGCCGAGAAATGCCCGAAAAAAGTGGCGGATGAATACAACCTGGGGCTGGCCAAGCGTAAGGCGATTTACGTCAAGTACAGCCAGACCGTGCCCCTGAAGTACGCCATTGATCAGGAGAACTGCATCTATTTTAAAAAAGGCACCTGTAAGGCCTGCGAGAAGCATTGCCCCAGCGGCGCCATCAATCTGGATGATACGGAAAAAATCCTGACCAAACAGGTGGGCGCGGTAGTGCTGGCCGCGGGTTTCCAGCCCTTTGACCCCAAAATCCTGGGGGGGTTGGGTTATGGCCGGTACCCCGGCGTGGTCACCAGTCTGGAGTTTGAGCGCATCTTAAGCGCGTCCGGCCCCTTCGGCGGCCACCTGGTGCGGCCAGCCGATAAAGCCGAGCCCCGGCGGATCGCCTGGCTGCAGTGCGTCGGCTCCCGGGACACCAAGCCCGGCACGCACTCCTATTGCTCCGGGGTCTGCTGCATGTACGCCATCAAACAGGCGGTCATCGCCAAGGAGCATGCCGGGGACGAGTTGGACACCACCATCTTCTTTATGGACATGCGCACCTACGGCAAGGACTTCGACCGCTACTATGAAAAGGCCCAGCAGCAGTCGGGGGTGCGCTTCATCCGCTCCCGGGTCCATTCGCTGATGCTGCCCGACCCGGAAACCAAGCAGCAGCGCATCGCTTACGTGGATGAAAGCGGCGCTCCCCAGGAAGAGGCCTTCGACCTGGTGGTGCTGTCCATCGGCCTGGAGGCGCCGGATAGTTTTCGCCAGCTGGCCGATAAACTGGGGGTGGGCCTGGACCGCCACGGCTTTGTGGACGCGGCCTCATTTGCCCCGGTGGCCACTTCCCGGCCCGGGATCTATGTCTGCGGCGCCCTGGCCGGACCCAAGGACATCCCCTATTCGGTCATGGAGGCTTCGGCCGCGGCCGGGGCGGCGGCCAGCGAACTCAGTGAACAGCGGTTCACCCAGGTGGAGCAGAAGACCTATCCCCCCGAGCGGGATGTGGCCCAGGAGCCGCCCCGGATCGGGGTCTTCATCTGCAACTGCGGGATTAATATCGGCGGGGTGATCCGGGTGCCGGAGGTGGCCGAGTATGCCAGGAGCCTCCCCCACGTGGAGCACGTGGAGGAAAACATCTATACCTGCTCCCAGGACACCCAGGACCGGATGAGCGAAATCATTGCCGAAAAGGGGTTGAACCGGGTGGTGGTGGCCGCGTGCTCGCCTAGGACCCATGAGGCCCTGTTCCAGGAGACCATGAATAATGCCAGCTTGAACAAGTACCTGTTTGAGATGGCCAATATCCGCAACCAGGACTCCTGGGTCCACGCCCAGGAGCCGGACCTGGCCACCCAAAAGGCCAAGGACCTGGTGCGCATGGCCGTGGCCAAAAGCGCGCTGCTGTCTCCGCTCGAAGAAGCGGAACTGCCGGTGACCCCCACCGCGCTGGTGGTGGGTGGCGGGGTGGCGGGGATGACCGCGGCCCTGAATCTGGCCCGGCAAGGATACCCGGTGGACCTGGTGGAGAAAGGAGAGGTCCTGGGCGGCGCGGCCCGGCGGCTGCTGCACACCTATAAAGGCGAGGATGTGGTCAGCTATCTCGAGAAGTTGGTGCAGGAGGTGGAAGCCGAGCCCAAGGTCTCGGTGCATCTCCAGACCGCCATCACTGAGGTGCAAGGTTTTATCGGCAATTTTCAAACTAAGGTGGAAAGCGCAGGCTCATCCCGGGTCATCGAGCACGGTGTCGCGGTTTTGGCCACCGGCGCCAAGGAATACCGGCCCCAGGAATATCTCTACGGCGAACACCCGGCGGTGGTGACCCAACTAGAGTTGGACGAACTGCTGCGGCATCAGGATAAGCGTCTGGAGAAGCTGGAAAATATTGCCTTTATCCAATGCGTCGGCTCCCGGGACGACCAGCATCCGTACTGCTCCAAGGTCTGCTGCACCCACTCGGTGAAAGCGGCGCTGGAATTGAAGCGGAAGCGTCCGGAAGCCAATGTTTTGGTGCTCTACCGGGATTTGCGCACCTATGGCCCCCGGGAGGATCTTTATACCGCGGCCCGGGAGCAAGGGGTGCTGTTTGCCCGCTATTCCCGGGACCACAAACCCGCGGTCGCCGACCGGGAGGGGCGCCTCAACCTGAGTTTTGTCGACCCCATCCTGGGACGGCCGGTGTCCCTGGGCCTGGACCTGCTGTGCCTGGCCGCGGCTATCGTTTCCCACCAGGATCACCGGTTGGCCCAGATGTTTAGGGTGCCGCTGGACGGCGACGGCTGGTTCCTGGAGGCCCATCAGAAGCTGCGGCCGGTGGATTTCGCCAACGACGGCATCTTTCTCTGCGGCATGGCCCATTATCCCAAGCCGTTGGAAGAAAGCATCGCCCAGGCGCAGGCGGCTGCGGCCCGGGCCGCCACCATCCTGGCTAGAGGGAGCGTCAAGGTAAGCGGCCTGATCTCCCGGGTGGCCCCAGAACTCTGCTGCGGCTGCCAGCTTTGCGTCAATGTCTGTCCCTACCAGGCCATCCGCTTTGATGAAAAGCGCGGCGTGGCGGTGACTAATGAAGCCCTATGTAAGGGCTGCGGCGCGTGTGCGGCCGCGTGCCCCTGCGAAGCGCCCGTGCTCATGGGCTTCAATAACCGGCAGATGTATGCCCAGATCAAGAACGCTCTGGCTTTTGGCTAAAAATTTGAGGAGACCTGACGACCATGGAAAATTTTGAACCCAAGCTGCTGGCCTTCGTGTGCAACTGGTGCGCTTACGGAGCCGCAGATCTGGCCGGGGTGAGCCGCATGCAGTATCCGGCCAATGTGCGGCTGCTCCGGGTCATGTGTTCGGCCACCGTGTCACCGCACCATATCCTGCGAGCCGTGCAGAGCGGCGCCGACGGTATCCTG
>JAKAGH010000057.1 GCA_021817645.1 Deltaproteobacteria bacterium | reverse complement strand
TGCCGGTAACCGGCTGCCGCTGGAGGAAGCAGCTCAGATTTTTTCGGGAATTTGCCCATCATAAAGGTATCGAAATCGTCCTCACAGAGGATGCATTGCTTAATTGCAACGGTTTTTCAACAGCCTGTTAGAAGAGGAATTGAATGCGCTAACAGACCATTCCGCCTTCGAATTCTGGGAAAATTTTGTCAAGATGCATGCTTTGGAAAATTTTATCAAGACACATGCTAACGTCTGACACTTACTATATGCGCCTCGCGCTGCGCCTGGCGGCTAAGGGGACGGGTTGGGTTTCCCCCAACCCCATGGTGGGCGCGGTGGTGGTGCAAGAGGGGCAGATCGTGGGCCGGGGCTACCACCGGGCCTACGGGCGGCCCCATGCCGAGGTGGAGGCCCTGAAGCAAGCCGGGGCCGCGGCCCGGGGGGCCGACCTCTATGTCACCCTGGAGCCCTGCAACCACCAGGGCCGCACGCCCCCCTGCACCCAGGCGGTGCTCAACGCCGGCATCCGCCGGGTGGTGATTGCCACACAGGACCCCAACCCCCGGGTGAACGGCGGCGGCGCGGAGTTTTTGCAGAATCAGGGCCTACAGGTGGAAATCGGCCTGCTGGCGGCTGAGGCCCGGCGGCTGAACGCGGCCTGGTTTCACTGGGTGGAAACGGGCTTCCCCTTCGTTATCGCCAAGGCTGCGTGCTCCCTGGACGGCAAGATCGCTACCGTCACCGGGGAGAGCCAGTGGCTCACCGGGGAGAAGGCCCGTTCTTTCGGCCATCAACTGCGCCACCAGGTGGATGCCATACTGGTGGGCGTGGGCACGGTGATCGCCGACGACCCCCAGCTCACCATGCGCCTCCGTAAACGAACCACCGAAAACCGAAAAACGAAAACCGAAAACCGTTTTAAAGATCCTATCCGCATCGTCCTGGACAGCCGCCTGCGGCTTTCCCTGGACGCCCGGCTGCTGCACCTGGATTCCCCTGCGCCCACGTGGGTGGTCTGCACGCCCGCGGCCCCGAGAGACCAGATCAAGGCCCTCAAAGATTTGGGCGCGGATGTCTTAGTTATGCCCGCGGACGCCAACGGCATAGTGGCCTTGCACCCTTTGATGGAAGAACTGGGGGAACGCCGGGTCCAGAGCCTCCTGGTGGAAGGGGGCGCGGAGACCCTGGGGTCCTTCTTCGATCAGCGGCTGGTGGACCAGTTTTATTTTTTCTACGCCCCCAAGATTTTGGGAGGCAAGACCGCGCCGGGGATCCTGGCCGGCGCGGGGGTGAAGCACCTGGGGAACGCCTTGCAAGCCAAGGAGATGAGCGTTAAGAAATTGGGGCCGGATTTGCTGGTTTCGGGGTATTTTTAAAGGAATACAATGAAATGACTCAATATTTCAGCGATCGTGAAAAAGGCCCTAGACCACGCATTGAAGAAGAAATTACAGAAAGTGCCTGGGGTGGGATTATATCTGTAATTCGTTCACGGATTGCGGATTCATCCTTTGGTTTTAAATACCCGGAGGCATGCCCTGACGGTAGAGGACCTTGTGGATGTGATGAACGCACATTCTTGTTAGCGTTAAAAGCTGAGATTCCTGAGTTATCGTGGCCGCTTGATCCAGAAACTGTCCCCCATACTCTGGATGCACTTGATCTTTTAGAGTTTTGCCATCGGGCCATTGGAAAACCAATTTCGGTTGATTTCCATCCTTTTTTTGGTCATCACCATTTCAGATTTAATGCTGATGAAGGACAATCTGAATTTCGAACCGAAATCAATCGAATCCTTGCACGAAATGGACTTGCTTATGAATTGCGTCCAGATGGGCTGGTCTACCGTTTAGCTCCAACGGTACTTAGAGAAGCTCTAATGGCTGCAACATTCCATACAGGTGATGTCGAACTAGATTCCCTTCTCGAAACTGCAAGGAAAAAGTTCTTTGATCCTGATTTAGAAATTCGGAAAGAATCAATAGAGAAGCTTTGGGATGCTTGGGAGAGATTAAAAACGCTTGAAGAACCAGAAAAAGATAAGAAAGCTTCGACTAAAGCCATACTCGATAAGGCTGCTCCAGAATGCAATTTTCGTCAAGTGGTTGAACAGGAAGCTGTTGAGTTAACTAGGGTTGGTAATGTTTTCAGAATCCGACATAGCGAAGTTACGAAAATTCCTTTAGAAACCAGCGAGCATGTTGATTATCTTTTTCATAGATTATTTGCCCTGATTAGGCTCCTTCTGCGAACTACAGGCAGAGGGGAATAGGAATTTAGCCATGCAATAAGGTGCGCAGGGCGCACCCTACTCTTTACTCTATGCGGGTTGGGGAGGGGGGTGTGGGGGGAGGATTGTAGATGGACCTCAGGTCCCTGGCCCCTCCCCCCACAAAAATCTCAAATATGGCCAAAATTCTCTACGGTGTGCACGGGACTGCGCATGGGCATGCGATTCGGGCTTTGTCGATTGCCCGGCGCTTTCCGGAGCATGATTTTCTTTTTGTCAGCCATGAGGCGGGGCCCGGGATTCTGGAAGGGGAATACCCGGTGGTGGATATCCCCAGCCTGGGGACGGTCTTTACCCGGCACCGGGTGGACACCATCGCCACTCTGAAGCTGAACTATCCGGTCATGCGGGACCGGAAGGCGATCATGCGGCGGGTCCTCACGCTGATGGAGGATTTTCAGCCGGACGCGGTGATCAGCGACTACGAATTTTTTCTGCCCCGGGCCTGTAGGCGGTTAGGGGTGCCCTGCCTCTCCATCGACCACCAGCACATCATCACTGCTTGCCGCCATCCCATCCCCTGGGGGGAGTACCCCAGCTATCTGACCACCAGCATGGCGGTACGGCTGCTCTTCAGCCGGGCCACGGACTACCTGGTGATCTCCTTTTTCCAGCCGCCGGTCAGCCTCGGGCTCAAAGCAAAAATTCTGCCGCCCCTGCTCCGGGACACGGTGCTGGCCCGGCAGCCGCGCGAGGACGGCCACGTCCTGGTCTACCAGAGCTATATCACCGATTTCCGCAAGTTTCTGGCGTTTGTGGACGCGGTCCAAAGGCCGGTGATCGTCTATGGGGTGCCCAAAGAGGGAAGGGAAGGGAATATTTTGTACAAGCCGAAGTCGGAGGAAGGTTTCCTGGACGATCTGGCTTCTTGCGCCTACGTGGTCTGCGGGGGCGGCCACTCCATGATTTCCGAGGCCTTGTATTACGGCAAGCCGGTGATCTCCTTTCCCATCAAGGGGGCGTTCGAGCAGTTTATCAACGCCTTTTATCTCGAGCGCCTGGGCTATGGCTGCTTCGCCCGGGGCGACTACTTGCCGCCGGAGATCATCCCGCAATTTGAGTCCCGGTTGGCGGAGTTTCAGAGCCGCATCCGCAGCGCCAATTTTTGCGGCAATGCCGAAATTTTCGGACAGGTGAAGAAGTTTGTACGGGAGAAAAAATTGGATTATTAGGCCAGGCCAGGGCTGATGCCGAAAAGGGCAAACGCCAGGTTCGCCCCTACATTTAAAAGCTGATCGACTGCCAGTCAGTATTCAACTTGCCGTTAGTGTGGCGTCCCAGAAAAGCCTTACATAACTTGGGTCTTTTTCTCCCTCCCCCTTCGAGGGGGGAGGGTCGGGGTGGGGGTGGCGTCTTCTGGCTGATTACAGCCACTTAGCCAAATTCGCCCCCTCACCCTCTCCCCCGAGGCTTATCATTACCCACAAGTTTTATAGCCGGTGGCACAGCCTTTCCAGGCTGTGACGAAAACCTGCCCAGGCTGGAAAGCCTGCGCCACCGAAGACTGATCTGCTGTCAATCAGGGATTGAAAGGTTGGGGCGAACCTTGTGTTCGCCCTGAACGTGCCGGGCGAACACAAGATTCGCCCCTACGAAAAGAATCCTTTAGTAATAAATCTATATTAATTAAATCAGATAGATACTGACTTATGGGTAATGATAAGCCCCCGAGGGGAGAGGGAATAATATTGGGCATATTCCTAGGTGATATTTTGTAACTTATTTCTGGGACGTCACACTAGCGGCCCCTCTTTAAAGAATATTCCTCTAATAAATCCTTTAACTTGCCATAATTTTTAACCGATGCGAATTCCCGGGCCACATGGCGTTTGCCGGCCTGACCGCGGCGCCGGGCTTCGGCTGGATTATCCAGGGCTTCCCTGATCGCCTGGACCAGGGCCTGGAGGTCACCCGGAGGCACCAGCCAGCCGGTTTGCCCCGGCAGCACGATTTCGGAGATGCCGCAGATGTCGGCGGCCACCACCGGCACCTCATGGGCCAGGGCCTCCATGATCACCGTGGGAATGCCGTCCCGGTCGCCGTGGGGGTCAACAATGCTGGGCATGACGAACAGATGGGCCTGTTGCATCAGGGCAGGTATCTGCCGGTGCAGGACAAACCCCGGGAAGTTGATACGGCGGGATAAACCGCATTCTTGGACCAGTTCCTCCAGTTCCCGGCGCTGGGGGCCGTCTCCGGCCAGGGTGAGGTGAAAGTCCACGCCCTGGGCGGTCAGTTCCCGGCAGGCCTGGAGCAGGATGGGAAATCCCTTCTTGGGGACCAGGCGGCCGATGCTCAGGAGCTGATACGGAGGCTGCCAAACCGGGCGGGGAGCTGAGGCCGGCGTCAAGGGCATGCCGCAATGGATGACCTCGATTTTCGCGGCGGCATCCGGCTCCACCGCCAGCAGGTAATCCCGGTTGGTCGCGGCCGCGACCCGGATGAAGCTGGCGGCCTGGATTTTCTCGGCCAAAGCCCCGTCCGGCGGGTAAATATCATGGGCATGGGCGCAGAAGCTGAAAGGGATGCCGCTCAGGCGGGAGGCCACCCAGGCCCCCGTGGCCGGGCCGTTGGCCCAGGGCGCGTGCAGATGGTCCACCCCCCGGGCGGCAAAAATTTGAGCCAGGTGCACCGCGGCCAGGGTGGACCAGAGGGCTTCGCCCGCGGTTTCCCAATTACGCCAGCCGCGCACCAGGGTCTCGGCCAGGACCCGCCGGGCCAGGGGCTGTTGGTCCCGGAAGAGGCGCAGCAGCTGCAACATTAAGGTTCCCAGGGAAGCCAGACCCAGCCGGTGCACCGGCGCCAGGACCTGCTCCATGCCTGCGAGCCGGCCGGGAGGCCGCGGCCCATAGAAGGTAAAGACTTGCAGGTCCAGCCCCAAACGCCGCAGGGTATTCACTTCGTCCAGGATAAAGGTCTGGGTGGGCTCGGGAAACCAGAGGAGGAGATAAGCCACCCGGGGGCCGGACTTGACCGGGAAAGACGATTCCCAGGGATCTCCGGAGGATGCCAGCGCCCGGCCTGCAGGTTCCTGCGCCACTCCGGACATTTTTGGGGGAGATAAGACAGGGCCGGGCAGCTCGACCCCGGGATGCCCTTTGTCTCCTTTTTGAGCCAGGAGAGTCTCGAAGACCTCTTCATGGCGGCGGACCATGGTTTCCAGGGTAAAGTTCCGCTCCACCCGCGCCCTGCCGGCCCGGCCAAAGGCCTGGCGTGACTCGGGGTCGTCCAACAATTGGGCCATGGCCCCGGCCAGGGCCGGCGCGTTCCCGGAGGGTGTCAGCCAGCCGGTTTCCCCGGGTACGACCAACTCCGGCAGCCCTCCCACCTTAGTGGCCACCACCGGCAACCCCATAGCCATGGCCTCCAGGACCACGTTGGGAAAAGCCTCATGCCGGGAACTGAGAGCGAAGAGAGAGGCTTGCTCCAGCAGGGGCCGCAAGTCCGACCGGCCCGGCAGAAACCGGACCCGGCCGGGGGGCAAGGTTTGCTGCACCAGTTGCTCTATGGCCGGTTTCCGGGGGCCATCCCCCACCAGCCAGAGTTGGGTGGCGGGGTGTTCCCGCTGCACCAGCCGGAAGGCCCGGATGAGGGTTTCATGATCTTTTTCCGGGACCATGCGGGCCACGCACAGGATGACGGGCTCGCGGTCCCGGGTCTGCCGCGGCGGGCGGAAAAAGTCCGTATCCACGCCGTTGGGAATGACGGTCAGCCGGGAGGCGCAAATCTTACAATCATTGTTAAGAATTGGAGGTAAGCTCTGGGTATTGCAAAGTATATGATCAGCCAGAGGCCAGAGCCAGCGTTCAAATTGCACCCTAGGCAACAGCCCCCGCACATTGCCCACCACCAGGGGAACTCCGGATAAGCGCCCCAGAACGCGGCCCCAGATATTGGGCAGCGCGGTCAGGGTCAGGAGCAGGTCGGGGGGAGTTTGTTGCAAGCGCCGCCAGAGGCGGGCCAGACCCGCAGGGCCGGGCTTGTTCCCGGAAGAGAGGCGGACCAGGGGAATGCCCCAGGATTGAGCCACGGAGGAGAGGTCGTCGCCCCGGGCCATGATCCAGATTTCGGGCTGAAAGCGCGTCCGGTCCAGCCCCCGGGCCAATTCCAGGGCCTGGCGCTGGGTGCCTCCGAATTTCAGGTCCTCCAGGAGCAGGACGATACGAGCGGGACGGGTTGGAGTGAAATTGGCCATAAGAAATCCGGGGGCAGTATTAGGGTAGCGAGCAGTAAGCATTGAGCAGTGAGCAGGTTTTCATGGGCCTTCGGTCACCCCGTATGTTATAAAAATTTCTGGGGCTTGCAGTCTAAACTTTAAACTTTGAACCTTGAACTTTTCGAAGCAGCAGGACAGTGGAACAAGGCGGCCTGATTAGCTTTTTACTCCTTACTGCTTACAGCTTACTGCTTAATATCCCATCAAACCGCAGCAGCGGGAACAGACGGGCATCAGGCCGTCCGTGGCCAGGCTGCGGCGGAAGTCCCGGTAAGCCGGGGAGTTCCACAACTCGGTGATGGTGGCCTCCTTGATATTGCCCACCACGTAATCGTGGTAGTCCCGGCAGGGAGAAAGGTCGCCGTTGCTGTTGATTTCCACCACCTGGTAAATGGACAGGCAGCGGTCAAAACCGAACCGGGCCCGGTGGTCGGTATAGTAGGTGCGCAGGTCCTCTTCCCCCAGGATCGAGGGGATGATGGTGACCGGCGGGGCCGACCAGGAACGGGAGCGTTTGAGCAGTTCCCGCAACTGCCGGCTCATCTCCTGGTAGTCGTCCGGCCTCCAGTCGCCCACCCAGCCCCAGGGACGGGTGGGGACGAACCCGAAGCGCCGGGAAAAATCTTCGGCGTGGGCCCTGGCGTTCTTCCGGTCGATCCACCAGGAGAGGTAGAAGACGAAGAGATCCACCTTGTCCCGGAACGCGTCGTAGATATCCACCAGGTACCGGAAGTTTTCCCGGGAAATGGTGGTGAGGGAGGCGATCAGGGGCAGGCCGCCTGAGCCGTTCCGGTCCCGGGCCTGGCGCACCGCGGCCAGCCCGGCCTGGATATCGGCGAAATTATTGGCGCCGCCGACCCCCGGACGCGCCTGGTTATGAAGGGCTGCGGTGGGTCCGTCAATGGAGACCTGCATCAGGAACAGGGGGGCCTTAACCAGACGCTCCGCGAAACCGGCAATGCGGGTGCCGTTGGTGGCGATGGAAACGGGCAGCCCCAGTTTGGACGCGGTGTCGATGACCTCCAGGGCGCCTTCGTAGAGCATCGGTTCTCCGCCCCAGAGATAGATGGGGGGGTGGTGGCCCTGACGCACCAGGTCCTCGAAAACCTCGAGATACCGGGCTGCGGGAACTTCCTGTTTTTTAAATTCCTTGAGGTCCTGCCCCCGGAGAAAACCCTGGTCCCCCCATTGGCCGCAAGTATGGCAGCGGAGATTGCAGAGGTCGGTAATCCTCAGGCTCACCTGGCGGATACGGCGGGCCAGGCCTTCTTTGGAGGGGGGATAAAAGCGATTAAACAGCCATTTTTCCCCTTGCAAAGCCGCGAGTTTGGAATAGATCCAAGGGTGGCGGGCCAAACGGTGGATGTTTTTCAGCACCACCCCCAGGGCCACCTTGCTATGTTCTGGCATTATGCTCCCTGACGTCCTATGTTCTTAAAGCCTTAGAAACAAATATTATACTCCTTTTCCTTTAATATCCAAGCAAACTTCCGAGAATAGGCTTGACAAGGTGTATTTCCCGGGGCACATTCCTTAAAAACAGTGGTCAGTGGTCAGTGGTCAGGGGTCAGGAGCAAGAGGTTATACCAAGTCGCAATCAAACGACAATTTCTTTAATAGCGACCCCAGGTGTCCGCCCCAGCGACCGCAAATACTGCTACGCATTAATTCTATGATCATATTGATTTTTGAGGGCCGGGATATTGTGTTTTTGCGAGCGCCTGGGGGGCACACACGGGTGCCCCCCTACAAAATCCGCGGCTGTTTGATTGCAACTCAGTATTAGGTCCCATTTCTTGGTTTTTAGGTTAATTTGAGAACTTTGTAAAAGTGGTTTTCTCTGTCATTCTGAGGGAGCGAAGCGCCCGCAGAATGACACAAATACGAGATTCTTCGCTTCGCTCAGGATGACCAACGGGTTTTTTCAGATCCTTCATGAATACTGACCCCTGGCCACTGACCACTGACCCCTGATAAAACCCATGCGTGCTCTGGTCTATACCCAATCCATTCCCCGGTATCTCTTATCCCGGTGGTGCTACCGTTTCTGGCCCCGGCGGTTCTGGCCGGCTTTGGCCCCTCTCAAGGTGCAGGAGCTTTCCTTGCTTGCTCCGGGACCGGAATGGATCATCCTCCGAAACCGTTTCTGCGGCATCTGCGGTTCGGACCTGAACCTGCTGAAGGGCGCGGAATCCTATCTGTTGGAGCCCTATGGTTCATTTCCCGCGGTGCTGGGCCACGAGGTGCTGGCGGAAGTGGCGGAGGCTCCTCCCGGGTCGGAATGGCAGCCGGGGGAGCGGGTGGTGGTGGAGCCGGTGCTTCCTTGTGAAGTGCGGGGGCTGCCGCCGTGCCGCTATTGCTCCCGGGGGGCATATAATCTCTGCGAGAATTTTACCCGGGGGAAATTGGCTGCCGGGGCCACCATCGGCTTCAACCGGGACGCGGGGGGCGGCATGGCGGAATTCATGGCCGCGCATCCCAGCAGGCTGGTGCGGGTGCCGCCTAATCTGGAGGATGAGGTGGCGGTGCTCACGGATTCCCTGGCTTCGGCCCTGCAGCCGGTCCTGGACCATCTGCCCGGGGAGGGGGACACGGTGGTGGTCTGCGGCGCGGGCATCATCGGCCAGCACCTGCTGCGGCTGGTGCGGGTCCTGGTTCCCGGCGCCCGGCTGGTGGCCGTGGCCCGCTATGCCTTCCAGGAAGCCCTGGCCCGGGCCGGAGGCGCAGACACCGTGCTGATGTCCCCCAGCCGGGAGGAGTTGGCCGCGGCGGTGGGGGCCCGGATGCTGCCCACCACCCTGGGGGGCGGCAACCCGGAAGGGGGCGCGGACTTCTTTTTTGACTGCGTGGGCAGCAGGAGTTCCATGCAGGAAGGCCTGTTGGCCCTCCGGGCCCGGGGGACCTATGTGCTGGTGGGCACCGCGGGGACGCTGAACCGGGTGGATCTCTCCAGTGTCTGGTTCCGGGAACTTAGGGTCATCGGCTCTGCCATGTACGGCTACGGCCATTATCAGGGACAAAGAGTCCGCACCTATGAAATGGCCGTGGACCTGCTGGCGCGTGGGGATTACCCCACCCAGGGGTTGCTGACGCATACCTTCCCGCTGGCCCAGTACCGCCAGGCGTTCGCAGTGGCCTTCAACAAGCCGCGTTATGAGTGCATGAAAGTGGCCCTGGATTTAAGAAAATAAAAACAAAAACCTTACCACAGAGACACAAAGGACACAGAGAATCACAGAGAAATATTTTATTTAGGCGGGAAACCCGCCTAAATAAAATTATTTTTCCTCTGTGTAACTCTGTGCTCTCTGTGCCTCTGTGGTAAGGTTTTTAGGTTAAGAATGAAACTGGTGATCAGCATCGACGTGGAGGAAGAAGGGCTATTCTCGGGGACATATGCCCGCACGCCTCCAGGGGTCGGTAACGTGGCCCATCTGCAGCGTCTGGAGTTCATTCCCCGGGAATTCGGCTTCCCCCTGACCCTGCTGGTCACCTACCACGCGGCCCGGGACCCGGTCTCCCGCCAGGTCCTGGAGTATTGGCGGGACCGTTACGGCACGGAGATCGGCGCGCATCTTCACCCCTGGAATACTCCGCCCCTGATTGAGTTTTCCGAGCCGGAGCCGGTGCGCTCGGAGAAGATTCCTCGGCCTATTCTCCGGGAGAAGCTGGCTAATTTGGTGGGCTCAATCCAGGAAAATTTGGGGGTGACGCCCCGATCCTTTCGCATGGGGCGGTTTGACTGGGGGCCGCAGCTTTTGTCCCTCCTGCCGGAGATGGGTTTTCAGGTGGACAGCAGCATGGTCCCCCTGGACCAAAAAGCCGGGGGGCCCCGGCATTTCCTGGCGCCCAACGATCCTTTCCCCTTGGCGGTTCCCGGCTATACCGGGCTGCCCCTGGTTGAGGCGCCCCTGACCATGGTGCCGCTGCTGGCCGGCACCCCGCGCTTAATGCACCGGCTGTCCCGGGCCGTACCCGGCGCCGGGGGAGAGCGTCTTCTCTCCTGGTTCCGCTATGTGCTGGCCGCAGGCATTCACCCCGTCTGGTATCCTCTGGCGTCCATGCGCCTGGCAGCCGCGTGGCACCGCAGCCGGGGGGGGCGGGTGCTCAACATGTTTCTCCATTCTTCGGAAATTGCCCCGGGGGGCACCCCCCAATTCCCCGACGCAGCCGCAGTAGAGCGGCTGATCGCCAAAATCCGCGCCTTCCTGACCTGGCTGCAGAAAACCGGACCGGTGCAGGGGATAACCTTGGCGGAGCTTTACCAGAAGGTGGAGGCGCTGGTGCGGGAAGGGCAGGGGAGGGATTGGCTCCGAGTTCGAGGTTCAAAGTAGTAATATTCGCCTGTTCTCTGGAAGTCATAGTGCGCAGGCTGGAAAGCCTGCGCCACCGATGCTTTCATGATTTTGGCGGAGCCGCAGGCTCATGAACTGCTGGTTCCAAGTTGGTGGGGCGGGCCACAGGCCCACTTTGAACTTTGAACTATCGGTGATTGCCGGGCGGCAGCGGCAACTCCACACAGTCAGCCCCGTGCTCGGAATAATAGGATTGATTCAGGAGGCCGCGGCCGGCGCGAGAAAAAACGCGGTATTGCCTCCAACCCTGCTTCTGGAGAAAAAATTTCACGGAAGTGGCCAACACCCCCAGGCCGTATTTGACGCTCCGGGAGAAATTTATGGAGGAGGCCTCCGGGAAATAGCGGGTGGGGCAGGATACTTCTCCCACCCGGAAGCCGAAAAAGATGGTCTGGGCCAGCATCTCATTATCGAACAAAAAATCGTCGGAATTTTCCCAGAGGGGTAAGGTCTCCAATACCTGGCGGGAAAAGGCCCGGAAACCGGTGTGGTATTCCGAGAGCTTGGCCCCCAGAAGCAGATTCTCGAACGCGGTGAGGAGGCGGTTGGCGATATATTTATAGATGGGCATGCCGCCCTGCCGCGCTTTGCCACCCAGGATGCGGGAGCCTAGGGCCGCATCGTATTCGCCGCTGGCCACCAGTCCGGCCAGTGCGGGAATGATTTTGGGGGAATATTGATAATCGGGGTGGAGCATGACCACGATGTCCGCGCCCAGGGCCAGGGCTTCGGTATAACAGGTCTTCTGGTTGCGGCCATAGCCCAGGTTGCGGTCGTGCAAATAGCAGCGGATCCCCAAACGGCGGGCGATTTCCAAAGTCTCGTCGTGGGAAGCGTCGTCCACCAGCAGGACTTCGTCCACGATATCGAAAGGAATGTCCGCAAAAGTGCGTTCCAGGGTGCGGGCGGCATTGTAAGCGGGCATGACCACCAGCACCTTTTTTCCGGCCAACAAGTTCTTTCCCCCTGTTCTCGCCTCTGATATAGTGCACGGGCGTGCGCTTTATTCAGTTCATACAAGAGTTACCGGCAAAAAGCAACTCTGGCAGGCCCAGGCCGGAACTGAGGGTCCTGGGCTGGGGCGACGCAGAAATCTTCACAATATAATCATAATCCCGGGGGCAGGGCCAGGGGACTGGCTGCGGGGAAGCGCCCGGAGAAAAACAGCCCTCCATTAATTTCCCGATATGTTATATTTTCGCCGGAAAGGCACAGTGAGGGTTTCCTATGCAGATGGTCGTAAATTCGAGTCCGGACATCTGGCTGGCTGAAGCCCTTCTTGATCACAGGGAAGGAAACCCCGGCGCATTTTAAATGCCATGTTAAGAGCCATGGAAGAGAAGCTGCGTGAAATCTGAACCGACCCAGCCCCGGGGTGTTTATCTGGCCGGATTGGCCTTGCTCTTTCTGGCCGTGCCAGTAGCCATGTTTTGGCGTCCGGGCCTCTTTTTCTTCATGGAAGATGATTGGCCGCTCCTGACCCAATTGGTGACCCACCACTTCTGGCAGTTCCTGGCTATGCCGGACGGGGAAGTATGGATGCCGCTGTCCCGTGCGGTCTACTACGGCCTGGCCCACACCTTCGGAGAGGGTTACTCGACGCTGCTGCTGATCAACTGTCTGCTCAGCGGGGTGCTGGCCTTTCAGTTTTACTTGTTTTTACGCCAGCACTTCCCGCCGGTGACGGCGCTAGTCCTGGGGTTGTTTTACGGCGGCGCCGCGGCCCATACCAGCCTGACCCAGGTGGCTTTCTACAATAATGCCCTGCTCTGTTATAATTTCTTC